>CAMHMM010000052.1 GCA_946186215.1 uncultured Ruminococcus sp.
AGCCCTGCTGCACTAGTCTACGATGTTGTCGCCCTGATGAATAAGGTCGCCTTCGGGAGTGGCAGAAACTACCGAACCCTGATGGGTGATGATATATCCCTTTGCATCGTTGAGGCTGCCGGTGGAAAAATCCACGAATATGTTGTCAAGGATCCTGTTGGAATAGATATCCGCGTTGCTGACAGCAGAAGAAAACGCATATGCAAGGGTGTTGACCTCGGTGCGTGCGGAAGACATCATGCGCCTGTAAAAGAAGATCTGATAACACGCCGTCATGAGTATTATCATGACGATACCGATCGTAGTGCAGAGCCTTACGATACGGGCTTTTATGGTAGTTTTCCTTCCTACCTTTTTCTTGTCTTGTGTATCGCTCATGTTTTTTCTCCGATTATGTGCAGGCAAAAGCCGGAATAGTGTCCTGTCGGGCTTTTTATAACGAAAAGCTCATGTCGGGATATCGGGAAAACACTGAAAAAAGGAATAAACTCTTTTTATGATTTCTCCAGATATACTCTACTACATTATAGCACAAATCATCGGATTAAATGTTACAAAAATGTGAATTTAGAAGAATTTACAGGGCGATAAGGTAAAGAACAATAAAACGAAAAAGACCGCCCAGACATAGGCGGTCTTATACATCCGTGCTCAGTTAAGAGCTAAAATACAGTTTCAGGCGGACTCACTCCCTATCGATCACATTACCTTGATATAAAACAATGCTCCGATGAAAATAAACGCTTCCTTTCAGAAAGGATATCGGGAACTCTATATAAAGCATATGTAATGCGAAACTTATGCCTTGCGGCAATTGTCTTTATACTCTTTCCCGATGTAACTGCGCAGACACTAAAGACCATAACGGTCAGGACGGAAAGCCCGTCAAGCTATGCTGCCGCCTATCCGGAAAGCGTATCAATAAAAGTCCAAATACTGCATTGGAACCATACTCCTTGAATCAATATGTCGAATAAAGTCTGATCAAACCATTGGAACTTACTCCTTACAGTTCGCTTGCTTTTCCGATCATTCAACATTCAACGCAGTTTGTTACCACATCGGTCTGTACCTGTCCTTTACTTTAGAATGTACCTTGAAAATGTATTAACTGTCCATGGGACTTCTCCTTGAACGGGATCTTTGGATATCCGAAATACGAGTAGAAACTTACCGGTGCATTGGATTTAACTCCTTTACAAAAATTCGGACATATCAAGCAAAAATCAACTGTCCATGGGACCTTTCTCCTTAGTGATTATTTCCCTGACGCGGGAGTACCTTGAAAACACTTAAGAGCGCATTGGACTGTACCTCCAAAAGTAATCCGTTTGTGCACCCGCAGATCATCAACCTGCAGGGCCTACCTGAAATTCAGATCATGAAAACCTCTCGATCTCATAGGGCTTCAGCTCCTTATCGAACAAGTTGCTATAACCTTTACAGACCTCAAAAGACGGTCTTTGTCACTAAATAACTTTCGGACTCACTCCTGTAAATTATTTTCAACCCCTGCTGCGAAACTCACAGCCAAACTAAATGTCCTGTTGGACTCACTCCCTTATGATCAGATGATTAGAATGCGTACACCTTTCATATGAACCAACTCCGATCACTTGGTTTCATTCAACCTCTGCTGCGAATATCACAGCGAAACTAAGTAGCCTGTTGGACTCACTCCCTTACATATCATTCGTAGATGAGCCTGTTTCCTTTCATGGGAATCACCTCGTGCCACGAGTGTGTGTAAACCTAAACCAAGCCGGGCTTCCGTTGCCCGCCTATACAGCACTTCAAAGAGAGAACCGGCGGGAAGAACGCGCAACCAAACCTCAAAAGGGTACAAAAAACCCGCAGATACTGTGCTCGGTTGCCCTTGCTGCAGCTCCTGCGGACTCGTCTGTTCGGATCAAAGTAAATCACTTTCAAAATCGGAAGTGGGTGATGAACTCAGCATCACGCTGCCTTTAAACTTCCCTAAACTTCACCGAAAGCCGAGCCACTGCGGAACTCTCTTACGCGCTGATTTTCTGCTGCCATTGGACTCGCCTCCCTGCTCCTTACGATTATTACGATCAAGGTGCCTCACTGATCGACCCCCTCGGATCTGTTTCCTTCCGCTTCCCTTGTCGTTGATATTATATTACCATATCTCATGGTGAATGTCAATAGATTTCAAGAAAAATACCTTACAAAATTGTGCAGAATTTTTGGAATATATGACTATTGACTATTTAAGCGTCTTTGTGCTATAATGGAATAGTTGGAGTGTGTGGAAGGGCATAAAAGGCGTTTCCATGCACTTTTTTGTTAAGATAATGCCGGATACACGGCAAAAAAAACATTAAATTGCCTGGTGTTTATCCCGCAAAGGGCGTAAGGGGTGAGATCGTGCTTTTCTTTCTGCAAAAGCTTCTTGTCAGTCTTTTTACCACATCGGACATCGTGATACTGCTGTGGGCGGCTGTTACCGGCTGGCTGTGCTACAAGACATGGAGCTATCTTAAAACAGTCCGTGAGGTGCTGTTCATCCCTGCAAAAAGGCGCACCAATCTCCACGGCGAGCTCCCCGACGGGCGCTCTGAGGATGAGATAAAAGAGGATGAGGACAGACTCTACGAGATGACGGGCAAGCTAAATAAATGGTACTCCCTTTTTTCTGGCTTTACATCCGTGTTCCCTCTGTGGGGAATGCTCGGAACGGTCGCATCCCTTATTCGGGCGGCACAGTCGATGACCGGCGGGAATGTGGCAGTGGATGAATTCTTCGGAGCGCTCACATCCACCGCATGGGGCATAATCTTTGCGATAATATTCAAAGCGTTTTTCGATTCATCCCTTGCACCGCGCATAGAAGCTGCAAACAAGGAGTATGATCTTCTTATTGAGCGCAACAGCAGGGACACCTCCTCAGCGGAATAACGGGGGTGTGTTATGAAAAAAAGCGAGATAATCCTTGATTTTACATCCCTGCTCGATGTCACCATGATAATCCTCTTCTTTTTCATAATAAACTACAATGCGCAGACGAACAAGCTGCAGGAAGAGGCTCAGAGCGAAATGGAGCAGGCCCGTAGCATAGAGGCACAGGCTCAGGCGGATATGGAAAGGCTTGAAAGCGACCGTGCCGAGTTTGAAAAGGAACGGGATGAACTGCGCGAGCAGGCGGCACTGGAAATGGAAAGACTGAACGGTGCCAACGACCGCACCGCGCGGAGCATCGAGGCCATGGCGCTTTTCGAGCGGGAGCAGAGCATAAGGCTAATCCTTATAAAAAGCGAAAGCGGCTGGGCGCTGGAGATATATTCGGGCGAGGAGATCCTGCGGACGGTGGAAAAGGGGACGGATATCCCCGCGGCAATAAAGGATACATTTGAGAATGCGGGATTTACCAGCGATGATGTGCTTCTCGTGCAGTTTCTTTTCGATTCGGATATGCCCGGCTCCCACGGTGCAAAAACCTCCGTGGACAGGGCTCTTGACAGGATTAGGACTGATTACCCGTATCTGTACTGCGCGACGGTGGATACCAGTTCCGTCGGAAAGTGACTCCGGAGCATCCGGGAGAAAACACACGGAAAGCATAATAAGAGGTGGAAATATGAGAAAACGCAGCAAAAAGGCAAGAGCAGAGGAAAGCCGCACCGATCTTGTGGCGGTCATCGTATTCATAGCGCTTAATGCGGTGCTTGCGCTGATAGGCTTGATAAAAGGGTAGGTTTAATAAATTTAAAAGGAGTGCGGCATATGAGCAGCGAGAAAAACGAAAAGAAGAAGAAAAAGAGCGGCGGCGGAGCCGTGATCTTTCTGATACTGATAATCATAATCATACTTATTATATTGTTCCTGCTTTTCGGCAGAGGACTGGGCTTCGGGGATGGTCTCGGCTTCGGCACGGGCACCGGAACACAGGGCGGCGCTGCAGAGCAGCCGGCCGCACAGACCGCAGCTCAGACAAAGGTGCAGACAGAGGTGCAGACAGAGGAAGAGGCTCAGACACAGGCGGAGTCGGGCGAAAAGACGGCTGTTATCGTCAGCGTTACCATTGAGGAAGGCTCATACATCCTCGACAATTCGACCGTTACCGCAGACGAGATCGTTGAAAAGGCAAAGGCCGCAGGTGCTGATGCCGAGGTGGAGATCACCGACAAGGATGCGACCGAAGCGGCATACAGCGCACTTACCGCAGCGCTTGACGAGGCGGGTATCTCTCACAGGGATGCGGCGGTGGAATGATATGCACTGCATCAGACGGGAACAGGTAATATACGGCAGGCCGCATAAGAAAAAGAGCTTTGCTTTATTCAGTGCGGCCATAGTATATATTTTCCATTTTGAACTGTATTTGCAGACGGTATTTGTTTAATTTTCATGATTTTCAAAAAACCTCTTGCAATTTCATATCATTTGTGATAACATAGATTTGTTATAGACAATGGGTGATAAGCCTTTGTTCTACTATTTTTCTGCCAAGTGCAGTTTAAGGAGGTGCAGCCCCATGGCAAAATGCGATATATGCGGAAAGGGCGTTACTTTCGGTATTAAGGTTTCTCACTCTCATCGTCGTTCAAACAGAGCATGGAAGCCTAATGTAAAGCGTGTTAAGGCTATCGTGAACGGTACTCCCACTCATGTTCATGTTTGCACAAGATGCCTGCGTTCCGGCAAGGTTGAGCGCGCAGTTTGATCACTGACCGAATATCAATGACCGTCCGTGTGAGGGCGGTCACAGTTTTTTGTAAGGAAAAGTGTTCTTCATAGCTGCGGCCGTGAATACATGGAAGATGCATTTAAAACAGCTTATGATCTATTCCGTGCTTTTAATATGTGTATGACGAAAAACAGGTCCATATATGAGTTATTTTATTGAAAACTACGATGTAGCCGTTGTGGGCGCAGGCCATGCGGGAGTTGAGGCAGCGCTTGCCTCTGCAAGGCTCGGCGCCAGAACGGCGCTTTTTACCATATCTCTCGATTCTATCGCCAATATGCCCTGCAATCCGTCTATCGGCGGCACTGCAAAGGGACACCTTGTCCGCGAGATAGATGCGCTGGGCGGGCAGATGGGCAAGTCTGCGGATGCCTGCTTTATCCAGAGCAGGATGCTCAACCGCGGGAAAGGCCCTGCGGTGCATTCGCTGAGAGTGCAGGCCGACAGGGTGAAGTATCACAATTACATGAAGGCCGTCTGCGAGGCACAGGACGGGCTTTTTATATAGCAGGCCGAGGTAAGGGAGATACTCACGGAAAACGGTGAGGTGACGGGTATCGTCACGGCACTGGGCGCAGTGTATGGCGTTAAAAAGGTGATAATCGCCACGGGTACATATCTCGGCGGCGTTATACATGTGGGAGAGATATCCTACGAGAGCGGCCCTGATGCCACTCTGCCCGCAAAGGGGCTGACGGATTCCCTGAAAAGCCTCGGTATCACCATGCGCCGCTTCAAGACAGGCACACCCTCCCGTGTCCACCGCAGGAGCATCGACTTTGACCGCCTTGAAAGACAGGACGGGGACAGCGATATCCAGCCCTTTTCTTTTGAGACCGACAGAACGGCACTCAGAAATATAGTATCTTGCTATATCGCCTACACAAATGAGGAAACTCACAAGGTCATCAGGGACAATATTTCCCGCTCGCCTATCTATTCGGGGCGTATCCACGCCATAGGCCCCCGCTACTGCCCCTCTATCGAGGACAAGATAATGCGCTTTGCCGACCGTCCCCGCCATCAGCTTTTCATTGAACCTATGGGGCTCGATACGGATGAGTATTATCTTCAGGGTATGTCTTCTTCGCTACCCGAGGATGTGCAGATCGCATTCCTGCGCACGATAAAGGGACTGGAAAATGTGGAGATCATGCGCAATGCCTATGCCATTGAGTATGACTGCTGCGATCCCACAGAGCTGTATCATACCCTTGAATTCAAGAAGGTAAGAGGGCTCTACGGCGCAGGGCAGTTCAACGGCACCTCGGGCTATGAGGAGGCTGCCGCACAGGGGCTTGTCGCAGGCATCAATGCCGCACTTTCCGTTCTCGGGCGGGAGCAGATAACTCTTTCCCGCTCCTCATCCTATATCGGTACGCTCATCGACGACCTTGTCATCAAGGGCTGCTCCGATCCCTACCGCATGATGACCAGCCGCAGCGAATACCGCCTGCTGCTCAGACAGGACAATGCAGATGAAAGGCTCACTCCCATCGGCCATGAGACAGGTCTTATCTCCGATGAGCGGTATGAGGCCTTCCTCAGAAAGCAGGAAATGATCGCCGCAGAGGTGAACCGCATCAGAAAGACATCCATCGCCCCCACTGCCGAGGTGAATGCAATGCTCACCGAAAGGGGCAGCAGTCCTCTTTCCCAGAGCGTTAAAATGTCCGAGCTGATAAAGCGCCCGCAGATAAGCTATGAGGATGTTGTTTCCCTTGATCCGGATGCGCCGGAGCTCCCCTATGAGGTAAAGGAGCAGGTGGGGCTTCGCATCGAGTATGAGGGATATATCGCCCGCCAGATAGAAGAGGTGGAGCGTGCGGCACGGCTCGAAAGCAGGGTGATCCCTGCAGATATAGATTACAAGTCGCTTACGGGACTGAGCCTTGAGGCAGTCGAAAAGCTCGACAGGATACGCCCCGCCAATCTCGGGCAGGCCTCCCGCATATCGGGCATATCTCCCGCGGATATACAGGTGCTTTCGATACTTATACAAAAGGGACTGCACTGATCTTTTGCCTGCTGTATGCAGACAGGCAGTCCGCAAAGGTGATGTTATTCTTTTATAATGGACAGGATAGCTTTTTTCCGCGATCTCGCGGTGATAATAGTGTTTGCAAAGGTGTTCGGCATCCTTGCGCAGAAGCTCAAGGCTCCTCAGGTGGTGGGCGAGATAATCGCAGGACTGATACTCGGTCCTTCACTACTGGGCTGGGTAGGGCAGTCGGATTATCTTTCGCTCCTGGCGGAGATCGGCGTTGTGCTGCTGATGTTCGACGCGGGACTGGAAACGAATATGAAGGAGCTGCTGAAAACGGGGCCCAAGGCCTTTGCAGTGGCGTGTGCGGGCGTGTTCGTGCCACTTGTGGGCGGTACGCTTCTGTATCTGGGGTTTTACGGCTATGACGGCTTCGGCACGGATCATTTCTACCGCGCGGTGTTCATAGGCACCATAATGACGGCCACATCCGTTGGTATAACGGTCAGTGCGCTCAAGGAGCTGGGGCATCTCAAGGACCCCACCGGCACACTTGTGACAAGTGCCGCTATAATAGATGATGTTATCGGCATCATAGTCCTCACATTCGTCATCGGATTTAAAAATCCCGAGTCAAGCCCTGTGACGGTGCTCTGGAAAACAGGGCTGTTCATCGTCCTCAGTGTGGCTCTCGGCATAGTGCTCCACTACTGCTTCAAATGGGCGGACAAAAGGTGGCCGCATCAGCGCAGGATACCGATCCTCGGTCTGGCACTGTGTATGTTCCTTGCCTTTGCCGCAGAGACATTCTTCGGCATCGCCGACATCACAGGCGCATATATCGCGGGACTTATTCTCTGCACACTGCGTGATTCGGACTATATCGCCCGCAAGGTGGATATCAATTCCTATATGATATTCGGCCCTGTATTCTTCGCAAGCATCGGCCTTAAAACGAGCATCGACGGTATAGACTCGGAGCTGCTGCTTTTCTCGCTGGGATTTATCCTTGTGGCGCTGCTCACAAAGATCATCGGCTGCGGCCTTGTGGCAAAGCTTTTCGGGAATTCCTTCCGCGACAGCATGAAGGTAGGCGTGGGGATGATGACCAGAGGCGAGGTTGCCCTAATCGTGGCACAGAAGGGGCTCACAGAGGGAATGCTCGACCAGAAATACTTTACAAGCGTTATCCTGCTGATAATCATATCCTCTGTTTCCGTGCCGATAATCCTGAAGCTGCTGTACAAAGAAAATGCGGCAGTGCAGGCAAACTGAATATGATCTGCCCTTCCCCGGCTGCGGCACTGCCATGGTCGGGGAAGGCTTTTTTAAACGGGAAATACACAGGCTCATTCCGGTTATAAGGTTCAGGCCGCCCCTTTGTATAAATTGACTATTGATATATGCTCACCGTTATGATAGAATTATAATGTATGACTGTAAGTATCAGAGAAAACTGATTTTTTGCAAATGAGACAGCATCGGGCGTTGCCCGTTGTTTGTACGATAAAAAGGTGATTGATTTGTCGGATAACAGAGCTGTGGGAGTGTTTGATTCGGGGCTTGGCGGGCTTACCTGCGCCGCAGAGCTCATGAAGCTGCTTCCCCGCGAGCATATAATATATTTCGGCGATACCGCAAGAGTGCCCTACGGTACAAGGAGCCGCGAGACTATACTCGAATATGCGCGGCAGGATATCGCATTTATGAAAAGGCATAATGTCAAGATGATAATTGCCGCCTGCGGCACAGTCTCATCGGCAGTGCTCGGTATGGAGGCCCCCGCAGGGGATACACCCTTTTCGGGAGTGGTGGAGCCTGCGGCAAGGGCAGCGGCAGGGCTTACGAAAAACGGTATCATCGGCATAACGGGAACGCCTGCCACTATCGGGACAGCCGCATATGAGCGGGCACTTTCATCCATTGCGCCCGATGTGCGCACGGTAAACGCCGCCTGCGGACTGTTCGTTCCCCTTGTGGAAAACGGCTTTACCGACCGCGACGACCTTATCGTGAAGGAATGTGTGAAAAGATATCTGGCACCGATAAAGGAAAGCGGTGCTGATACGCTGATACTGGGCTGTACTCATTACCCCCACCTTGCACAGGCTATCTCGGACTATATGGGCGAGGGCGTAAGGCTCGTATCATCTGGTGCGGCAGCCGCAGTACAGGCAGCAGAGCACCTCAGAGCATATGATATGTTCACGGATAATACCGATAAACAGCCGCTTGAATGCTATACCACGGATTCGGAGGAGCTTTTCTCGGCAAATGCGGGGAAATTCCTCGGCAGCGGGATAGATTACACTGTCCGCCGTGCGCCTGTGGAAGAGATCATAAAGGGAGTGAGCGCATAAATGAAAACGGATCAGGGAAACGAGATCAGAGTAAGTATAAATGTTAAAAGTATCGCGGTATCCTCAGGAGATACTCCCGATGTGATCGAATTCATCACCGACGGCACCATGACCTCCTGCGAGAAGGACGGAAAAACAGGCTGGGTGCTCAGATACAGCGACAGCGAGCTTACAGGTGTGCTGAATTCCGAGGCGGAGCTTGTCTGCATAGACGACAGCTTTGCACAGATGAGCCGCAAAGGGGACTTTACCCAGTGCATCACCATGGAGAGCGGCAAACGGCACAGATGTGATTACTCCACGGAATACGGCAGGCTGGTGCTGGGGGTACACACATCGAGGATAAGCAACACCATCACCGACAAGGGCGGAGATCTCTATCTCAACTACACCCTTGATGCATACGGCACGCTGATATCCGAAAATCAGGTGCTCGTGACCGTTAAGCCCACCGACAATGGCAGGTAACGCAAATACCCCGCCCCGCAAAAAAAAGCTCACACAGCGGCAGGCGGCAGAGCTGGTAAAAAAACAGATACTGGGTTGGATCTCTCTTTTGTTCATCGCGCTTGTGGTGGTGCTCGTTGTGGTTTCCGCAGGCTCGG
>CAMHMM010000053.1 GCA_946186215.1 uncultured Ruminococcus sp.
TTTGTGTAAATCCGGCATGACGATAGGAAAGGAGATGTCTCCCACGGGGAGACTGCTTGTTTGATATGTCAAAAATCATTGCTATAACATCAGGTAAAGGCGGAACCGGTAAATCCTCCATCTGTTCGGAGCTTGGATTTTCTCTTGCCAAGCAGGGACTGAGAACTCTTATCATCGAGCTTGATTTCGGCCTTCGCTGCCTTGATATAATGCTCGGCGTAAAAAACGAGGTAAAATTCGATCTCGGTCATGTGCTCAGGGGCGAGTGTGATATAACTAAGGCTACTACCAAGGTTTCTATCGCAGAAAACCTTTTCATTGTCTGTGCTCCCGAGGATCCCTTTGCAAAGGTCGATGCTGAGACCATCAAGGAGATCTGCACGGAGATGAGAAAATACTACGAATACATCATCGTGGACACTTCAGCGGGCACAAATGCCAGCGTATTCGATGTTGTCGAGCAGTCCGACCTTATTCTTATCAATACCACGCCCGATCCTGTCTGTGTAAGAGATGCAAGGACGATGTCGGACGAATTCTACAAGCGCGGCAACAAAAAGCAGAGACTTATAATCAACAAGGTAAACCCCGACCTTTTCAAGGCAGACCTTGTTGTGGATCTCGATGAGATCATTGATACAGTCGGAGTTCAGCTCATAGGAGTTATCCCCGATGATGATGAAGTGATCATTGCCACCTCAAAGGGCAGGGCACTCCCCAGCTCCTCTCTCGCATTCAAGGCATTTGATGCGATATCCAAGAGGATCAAGGGCGACGATGTGCCCATCAGCTTCAAGGTGCTTCTCCAGTAATCTTGAGCAGGGAAAAGAAAGAGAAAGTAAAGTTAGAAAGGGTGACAGGCTGTGAACATTGCTTTGATAGCGCATGATTCCAAAAAAGAGCTTATGGTTCAGTTCTGTATAGCATATTGTGGAATCCTGTCGCGTCATAATCTCTGTGCGACGGGCACAACAGGCAAACTGGTCGCACAGGCCACAGGACTTGATATTACAAGATATATGAGCGGCTCACAGGGCGGAGATCAGCAGATAAGCGCAAGAATTTCCTGCAACGAGATAGATCTTCTCCTCTTTTTCAGGGATCCGCTCCGTCCGAAGCCACACGAGCCCAATGAGATAAATCTTCTCAGGCTCTGCGATGTACACAACATACCTGTTGCCACTGCTGAGGCACTTATACACGCACTTGAAAGAGGCGACCTTGACTGGAGAACCATCGTTAATCCCGTGTGATCCTGATCATGTGAAAGAAATTCGGCTGTGCAGACGGTTAAACTGCACAGCCTTTAAATTTTCGGAGGCTTGGGATGTCGGAATACAGGCTTGAAAAATTAGGACAGGAAAGCGGCATATTCGTTTCAGACGAACACACATTCGGAACGGATGCCTTTCTTCTTGCGGATTTCTGCAGTGCAAGAAGAAAGGACAGGGTGTGCGATATCGGCACGGGCTGCGGGATAATAGCGATGCTGATTAAGCTTCGTTATGGCTCCCGCATCGTGACGGGCATAGATATACAGCCGCAGGCCATAGAACAGTTCACCCGATCGATAGAGTATTCACATCTTGAAAATGTGAATGCCCTGCTCATGGATATAAAGCAGCCGGATCCCGCACTTTTCAACAGCTATGAGCTTGTGGTGTGCAATCCGCCCTACAAGGCAGCGGGAGCGGGGATAGAAAGCACAGGCGATGCGGCGCGGACAGCGCGGCATGAGACTATGTGTACTCTTGACGATATATGTCTGGCTGCGGCGAAAATGCTCAACTACGGTGGCAGGTTCTGTATGTGCAACCGTCCCGAAAGGCTCGCTGATGCTATGACCGCCATGAAGAGCAGCGGCATCGAACCGAAAAGACTGCGCCTTGTCCACAAAAATGCCCGCAGTGCGCCGTGGCTGTTTCTGCTCGAGGGGCGCAGAGGCGGCAAAAGCTTTATGAGGATAGAGCCGCCTCTGCTTATGTCCGATGGCGGGATAAGCGATGAGCTCAGGTTCATATACGGCATGGACGCAGGCACAAACTGAAAGGAATTACCGGAAGCGGGGGATATGAAATGTCGGGAAAGCTTTATGTAGTGGGAACGCCTATCGGCAACCTGGAGGATATAACATACAGGGCTGTGCGTATACTGTCTGAGGTGGATTTTATCGCCGCGGAGGATACCCGTGTAACGCTGAAGCTGCTCAATCATTTTGAGATAAAAAAGCCCCTTGTGAGTTGCCATGAGCACTGCACAAGGGAAATGATACTGAGGATAGTTCAGCGGATAGGCGACGGCGAAACCTGTGCGGTGGTATCTGATGCGGGGATGCCCTGTATATCCGATCCCGGAGCTGATATAGTCGAGCTGTGCCGCGACAGAGGTGTACCGGTCGAGGCGGTGCCCGGGCCTACTGCGGTGGCAACAGCGGCAGCTGTCTGCGGTCTGCCCGCATTCCGCTTTTCCTTCGAGGGCTTTCTTTCCACCGCCAAAAAGCAGCGCTTTGAGCATTTAAACAGTGTAAAGTCCATGACACAGACACTTATTTTCTACGAGAGCCCCCACAAGCTGCGGGATACTCTTGCGGATATGTATGATGTGCTTGGAGACAGGCGCATTTCCATATGCAGAGAGCTCACAAAGATACATGAGGAAGTCATCAGGACAACGCTTTCAGAGGCTGTGGGGCTGTACCCCGATGTCAAGCCCAAAGGAGAGTTTGTGCTGGTCATTGAAGGAGCAAAGGAACCCGAGGAGCCCGAATGCACCCTTGAAGATGCGGTGAATATGGCAAAGGAGCTTATAAACGGCGGCATGAAGCCTTCGGCTGCCTGCAAGCTTGCCGCAGAAAAAACAGGCTTTTCAAAGGGTGAGATCTATTCGGAGGCCGCTGCGAAATGAAAAGCAAGGCAGTAAGAAAGAAGATAGCCGCTATTGTGACGGCTGCACTGAAGGTAAAATACCCCGTGGCGCAGTGCGCTCTTGAATATGATGAGCCATATCAGCTGATGATCGCAGGCAGGCTTTCCGCACAATGTACGGATGCAAGAGTGAATACAGTCACTCCCGTACTTTTTGAGAGGTACACGACGCTTCAGAGCCTTGCTGATGCGGATATCGCCGATGTGGAGGAGATAATCCGTCCTTGCGGGCTGTTTCATACAAAGGCGCAGAGCATCATAGGGATGTGCCGTGTGCTTTATTATGAGCTTGACGGAGTGATACCTGACAGCATAGACGAACTGATAAAGCTGCCTGGTATAGGCCGCAAGACCGCCAATCTCATCATGGGGGATATACACAGAAAGCCCGCCATTGTCTGCGACACTCATTGTATACGCATCACAAACAGGCTGGGGCTTACGGATACAAAGGATCCGGCTGTATGCGAAAAGCAGCTTCGGGAGATAATCGTTCCCGAAGAAAGCTCCGATCTGTGCCACAGGATAGTTTATTTCGGCAGAGAGGTTTGTACGGCACGAAAGCCCGACTGTGAGCACTGCCCGCTGAGAGCGGCGCTCGCCGCAGAATACGGAAAGCATTCATGCATACTGTAAAAACGCAGGCTGTGTACGCTGCCCTTACGGACAGTGACACAGCCTGTGTTTATCTTATCCACTTATCGGCAATAGTGGGACTGCCGTAGCCCCAGTCCTCCCCGGCAGCGTGTACTACCATCTCAAAGCCGTTTTTCATCAGCACCCTTGCGGATGCGGTGTTTTCGATCATGGTGCTGGCGGTGATTATCTCTACATCCGTTTTGGTGTAAAGATAGTCGACCATGATACCCAGCACTTTTGTTGCGATGCCCTTGCCCCAGCAGCGTTCAAGAAACCTGTAGCCGAGGCTTATCTTGTGTATAGGTTCGCGGTAGCCGTACATCTCTGCAAGTCCGCAGAAGCCTTCGTCCGTAAATGCTCCGAGGATAAGCGATTCCTCCAGACATTCGCTGTAAAGTCCGTCTATCACCCGATAAATGTCGGTGTATTTTTTCTCATACAGAAATGTGGGAAGATATCTGCATACATTCGGGCTGGCAGCAAGCTCTGCAAGCGCGGATGCATCCTCCCTCGTGATACGCCGCAGGGTGATGCCGCCGTCATGCAGGGGTGGTACACTGTCAAAAAATTCCTTCATTCTGCGGTTCCCTGTTCAGGCTCCTTGACTCCTGTGAGGGAGTAGACGAATACATCCTTTGATTTGCCCTTTAAGGGGATAGTTCCTACGGGCTTGACCGTCACACGGTTTTTCACCTTTTCGTAGACCTCTTCGCTTATGAGTACCTGTCCGCGCTTGGCATTTGCTTCAAGGCGGGCAGCGGTGTTTACGGTATCGCCTATGGCAGTGTAATCCATACGGAAGCTGCAGCCTATATTTCCCACGACTGCCTTGCCGCAGTTTACGCCAACGCCGAAGCCTACCGATTTGCCGTATTTTTCAAGGAACTTGCTTTCGATGGCATCGCCGCCGGCCACGATATCAAGGGCGGTCTTGCAGGCTCTGAATACATAGTCATCCAGATCGAAGGGGGCGTTGAATACGGCCATGGTCGCATCACCGATGAATTTATCCAGCGTGCCGCCGTTGTTGAATATGGAGTTGGTGGTAAGCTCAAGATAGCTGTTCAGGATATCGACTACCTGTTCAGGCTCGAGATTTTCCGACATTGGAGTAAATCCTCGTATATCTACGAAAAGCACTGCGATCTCGCGGCTTTCACCGCCGAGCCTTATGGAGTAGCCGCCCTTTCCTGCGATCTCATCCACAACCTGCGGTGCAACATATTTTCGGAATGCCTCGGTGATCTTTTTCCTTTCCGCAGTTGCGGTGAGGTAGTAGAAGACGATGCCGAGGATGACCACTGAGATATCAAACAGCGGGAAGTACAGCATGGGGATGATGAGTCCGCGCCCGTAGAGGAAAATCCCTCCTGCGATGTATGCTGCCCCCATGATGATTGCTGGAGGGATAGAATATTTCAGGCTCGTGCGGCGGAAAAGGAAGAAAAGCAGGCCTGCTGCCATGGCGCTTACCACGGAAACGGCTCTTCTGTCAGCATTTACGGGGAATTTGTTGTCGTATAGAGACTGGAATATATTAGCGTGGATCTCCGTTCCGAACATGATATCCGAGGTGGCGGGCACTGCATACTGGTCGTACAGTCCCGATGCGTAAGCACCCACGAATACAACGCATCCGCCGAATATCTTGGGGTCGATATCGCCGTGCAACACGCTGTAAAGGGATATTTTCTCATAATCTCCCGGATGCCCCGCATAGGAGATGTTCATTCTGCCCTCATCGAGGTCGGGGACATTTTCAACGATCTGATTTGTGCGGCAGTATTCCCTGTAAGCCTTGTAGGCAAGGCTTTCTGCGATCTCTCCGTTGCAGTTGTAGGTGAGCAGGGCTGAGCGGATAATGCCGTCACTGTCGGGGAATGCGTTTACAAAGCCTGTTTCGCAGGCATCCCCCATAATAGGCATATCGACAGTTTCTACATTGTAGTTGTCGATATAGATAACGCCCGAGTCGGAATAGTGGTAAACAGTGTTAAAGTTGATGTGTGAGCCCATGACGATAGGCAGCTTGCTGTTCTGACAGACCTCGGTGAGCGTCTTGTCGCCCTGTTCGTCCATGCTTCCTGTAAGCATAAGGTCGAATATGACCACATCGGGATAATCCTGAAGCTTTTCTATCAGTTCGGCATATACCTGCCGTGACCATGTGCCCATAGGCCCCAGCTCGCGCAGCGTCTGGTCATCGATGCCGATTATCTTTATCTTGTTGTTGATGCCTCTTCTGTCCTGATAAATGTTGTCCTTTAGCAGTGTATCCACACCGCCGAGAATATCAAAGAAACAGATCAGAAACGAAGCTGCGATAACCGCAGTGGTTTCCGCCAGTGTTATCAGCAGATTTTTTTTACCCTTCATACATTTCTCCGTGCTGCTTGATTTGCGCCGAAAACGGCTCATATTACTGATTATAGCACAATCCATACCATAAATCAATATCCGTGATAAGATTTCATGACATTCGTGACAAATATTTGCCATTCATGCCAAACCGATTGACTTTGAAGCGCAAAGATGCTATAATTATCTTAATACTGGATAAGTGTCCCCGTTTGCAGTTTAAAGCGGATCTATCCGGTGATTTTAAAGCGAAAGATCAATGTCCGACAATGGATTTATGATATGACGAAATGGGTGATCAGTGATGTTAAAATTAGCTGCACTTCTTCACAGTAAGATATTTATTGCCATCATGGTAGCGGTGGCAGCAATTGCAGCGGTCGCTACGGGTATCATGCTCAAGAACCGCCCCGATGACTACCGCATCATCAAGGTGTTTGATATAACAGGCAACGGCAATGTCGCCAGAGAGGAGATCGGCGACATATTCCCCTATGCAGGCATGAACCTTGAAAGCGGGGATGTGGTCTCCACCTATGAAGACAGCAGTATGCGAATAAATCTTGATGACAACAAGTTTATCCGCATGGAAGCCGAGACTGAGCTCGACCTTATCTCCTCCGGCAATTCCAGAGACAACAGAACGCAGATAATCCTGAAAAAGGGAAGCATCCTCAATGAGATCACGCAGACGCTCTCTGCGGGTTCATCCTATGTGGTGAATGCTCCAAAGGCTACTATGGCCGTACACGGTACGAGCTTCCGCGTAAGCGTTAAGGACATAGGAAACGGCTGCTATATCACCACTCTGGAGGTACTGCACGGCACTGTTGAGGTAGTACTTCTCGATGAAAACGGCAACCCCACAAACCAGAAGGTTCTTGTGGAGAAGGATCAGTGCGTCATGATCAAGACTGTTCCGAACAGCGGTACGAACAATGATGCAACTGTTGACGGCTTTTCCTTCTTTGTATTCCCGGGTGAAAACGGTGAATACATCCCCGTAGAGGAAGGCCAGAGCCCGATCATGGCCATAAATTACTACAGCATTCCCTACGATACGCTCAAAGAGGTCTATGATGTAAATAATGCCGATCAGATCACGCTCAATGACGAGGTGCTCCGCAAGGTAATAGAGGCAATGTTCGGCAAGCCCAAGAACAATGACGGTGAGACCACTACCGCGCCCGAAGTTCCCGGCGAGGAGGAGACCACGACCACAACTCTCCCTGCTGAGGAAGACGAGGAAGAACCTGCCGATACATCTTCTTCTGAGCCGCCTGCGGCTGATCCTCCAGAGAATAACGATCCGCCAGCGGACGATCCTCCGCCTCAGCCCGAGGGAGATGTGACAACTTCCACTGTTTATTACGGCGACGGTGAAGGCGGCGAAGTGACCACCGCACCTCCCAATAATGATGATCCCCCTTCTGATGTGACTACTGCGCCTCCCGGGGATGACGAGGGCGGTCATGAGGGCGGTGTCGTGACCTCCACCACTGCTCCTCCTTCGGATGATAAGGGCGGCGAGGAAGTGACCACTGCTCCTCCGAAAAACGATCCCGAGGATGACGGCGGCCCGACAACTGCTCCTCCTGCAGATGATGATGATGTGACATCGACCACACCTCCCGCTGATGAGCCTCCCGAGGACACTACATCCGGCGAAGTGACTACTGTGCCTCCCGATCCTTCACATCCGACTAACCCTCCTGTTACTACTTCCGGCGGCGAAGAGAAGGGCGACTACCATACCGTTACCTTCAACAGCAACGGCGGCACAGCTGTACAGTCACAGCTCGTGAAGCACGGAAGCAGGGTGAAAAAGCCCGTCGATCCCACAAGAACAGGCTACTACTTTGCAGCATGGGAGCTTGAAGGCTCGACCTATGACTTCCTTTCTCCCGTTACCGATGATATCACACTGACGGCTGTCTGGGAGCCCCGCACCTATACCGTTACCTTCATCAACGAGGGCGAGATAGCTGATCAGCAGACCGTTGCATACGGCGGCTTCGCTTCAAGCGTTACTCTTTCCGCAGTGGAAGGAAAGGAATTCGTCGAGTGGCAGCTCGACGGCGCAAAGTACAACTTCAATACTCCCGTAACGGCTGATATCACACTCAAGGCTCTGTGGCAGACGGAAAAATTCACCGTTACATTTGTCAGCAGAGATGCGACCGTAAGGACACAGACCGTTGAATACGGCGGTCATGCAACCTCCTTCACACCTTCCGCATGGGCGGGACACTCCTTCGTGGAATGGCAGTATGAGGGCACGACCTTCTCCTTTGATACCGAGATAAAGAAGGACTACACCCTTACCGCACTCTGGAGCACTGACACCTATACTGTTACATTCAAGAGCAACGGCGCGATCATTGACGAGCAGACCGTTGAATACGGCAGTCAGGCTTCCTCTGTAACACCATCCACATGGGAAGGCCATACCTTCGTGGAGTGGAGACTCAACGGCTCCAAGTATGATTTCAGCAAGCCTGTAAAGGGCAATCTCACACTCACAGCATACTGGACTGTTGACACCTACACCGTAAGGTATATAAGCAACGGCGAGACTGTAGCAGAAAAAACAGTTGAACACGGCAGCTATGCAGAAAATATCACTCCTCCCGCATGGGAAGGCCATAAATTCATGGCATGGGAGTCAGGCGGCAGCACCTATGAATTTACCGAGCCTGTAAAGAGCGATCTGGAGCTCACAGCCGCATGGGATATCATCGTATGCCATGTAACATTCAAGAGCGACGGTACAACTCCCTATGAATACACGGAGGATGTGGACTACGGCGACTATGCTTCGTCCGTAACACCTCCCGCATGGCCGGGGCACACCTTTGAGGAATGGCAGCTGGGCGGAAAGAAATATGACTTCTCCAAGCCCGTAAAGGCCGATCTCGAGCTCGTAGCACTGTGGACTGACGATGTTTACGATGTCGAGTTCGTAAGCAACGGTGAAACTGTCGCAGTACAGCACTTGGGCTACGGCGAGAAGGCAAGCTACTTTGAGCCCGCGACCTGGGAAGGCCACACCTTCGAGGAGTGGCAGCTCAGCGGCACCGAATATGATTTCAATGAGGAAGTAACAGGCAGCTTTACCCTCACAGCCGTATGGAGCACAAATAAATATGATGTAACATTTGTCAGCAACGGTGAAACTGTGGCAACACAGCCTGTTGAATACGGCCAGTATGCGGTGAGCGTAACACCCGCCGAATGGGAAGGCCATACCTTTCAGGAGTGGCAGATAAACGGCGTTACCTACGCATTTGATACGCCTGTAACCGCAGAGATCACTCTTTCCGCGCTGTGGACTGTGGATACCTACGATGTAACATTCGTAAGCAACGACGAGACTGTGGAAACACAGACCATCGACCACGGCAGCAAGGCAACATATATCGATCCTCCCGCATGGGAAGGACACGAATTCGTTGAGTGGCAGCTCGGCGGCAGCGGATTTGATTTTGATACACAGATAAAGGGCGAGATATCCCTCACTGCTCTGTGGAAGAAAAATGAATACACTGTCACATACATGGACGGAAGCGATGTATTCGCAACCAAGAGTGTTCAGCACGGCGATCTGGCTGAAAACATAACTCTGCCCGACCGTACAGACAGCACATTTGACGGCTGGCTGCTGGGCTCTGAGAAATTCAATTTCAGCACGCCCATAACCGAAGACGGTGTGATCCTCACAGCGGCATGG
>CAMHMM010000054.1 GCA_946186215.1 uncultured Ruminococcus sp.
CACCAACTGCCTGGCACCCTTGGCCAAGGTCGTGAACGACAAGTACGGCATTGATCTCCACGGAACATGGGCTGAAACATATGATGTTCTTATCGATAAGATAAAGGACACCACAGATGATGATACACGCTACGGCCTCATGCATCTTGCTGAGGATACTGTAATGCAGACAGGCTGCATCATGCCTATGTATTACTACACTCAGACCTATATGCTCGACAGCAGCGTGAAGGGCTTTGTCATCACTCCTCTTGGCTATGTTATCTTCAAGAACTGCAGATATGAGTGATAACTGATCAAAACACTTTAGTCGGTGCTTTAAAAGACAGCCGCGGTATTCCCGGAAGGGATGCCGTGGCTGTTGATGTTATATTCAGGATGAAACGGCGGCCTGTTATCTTCCGATAAATGACGGTTCGGAAAAGTGAACGCCGTGATCGAGGAGATAGCCGATGAACTTCATGAAATAGCCGGGCACCAGCTCTTCTGTTTCATCATGAGCATGGATAAGGATGATATGTTCACTGCCGTCGGCAAGCAAAGGCGCATTTGTTTCGGGAGCGGGATCGTTGATGCGCTTCATAACATCGTCAACGGTGAAGCCGCTGTCCTTGCGGATATTGTATTCGGCAAAATCGAATGTCCAGAGCGTGTCGATACCCTTGTCGAGACCTTCCTCCTTCCACCACGGGTAGGTTATCATGCGGTCGTCCAGCTTATCAAACCCGTTTTCAGCGAGATATCTCTGGAATACATCCCTGTTATTTCCGCCTCTGTTTCCGTAGGGGAAGCGGAACGGTCTGAAGCTGCGCTTTACGCCTGCTGCGCTGTACAGTCTGTCCAGCACTTTTTCGCATTTTTCTATCTCTTCAAAGCCCTCTTCCGGTGTGAGCTTTGAAAAATCAGGGTGTGAATAGCTGTGGTTGCCGACTATCACGCCATTTTTCAGTGCATACACTGCGTTGTCGAAATACTGCTCCACCCGTTCACCCCATGCGAACATAACTGCCTTTATCTCTTTTTCACAGAGATAGTCCACTATCGCCGGAGTGTTTTCGGATGCGATATCGTCTATTGTAAGAACTGCGTTTATCATAGTTTGTCTCCTTTGCCGGTCTGTTGAAGCTTTCAGGTTTGCGATTATTGTTTTGATCGGTCTGTGCGGTTTATCAGGCTGCACGGGCTGATATTTATATTACCACATAATGCCGATTTAGTCAATGAGATTATCGCCCTTGCCGACTGTCAGTATGTGGTTGACTTTTTACGGCGGCGGTGTATAATAAATTAGGTGCGATCAGATATTCTGATCATATCATAAAATGAATTCGGAGGGTGATGTAATGCCACAAATGAATAAGGGCGGCAAGTTTATTTTCGGAAAGTCGCTCATTCGTGAAGACGGTGTATTGCAGTTTCCGGAACAGGCAATACGGGAGTATGACATTACTGCGGAAGGGCGCATTTATCTGATAACCGGAAGCAAAAAAACAGGCGGCTTCTGTGTTACACGCAGGGGACTGCTTGGACCTTCTAAACTCGGCCACATATTGTCGGATACTCCCGAACTTAATGATTACTCGGCAAAGCAGGGAGAATTCATTAAGTACAAGGGGCGTTTTTATTCATGGACTGAGATCAGCGATGACGGTAAGATCGTACTGACTGATGAAATGTTATCATTTCTGAAAATCAAATCGGGCATGAAACTGCTTTCTATTCGCAGCAGTGATATAGCTTTCACTATGGGGGCATACGGTCCATTGGCAGAAGAATCCATGAAACATGAAGATGAAATACCTGTGTTCTGAATGCATTTGAATAATAGCGAGCCGAAAGTTCAGGACTGCTGCCGGAGATTTATCCGCAGATAAGTATGCGGGCAACAGCGGCTTGTCATCGAAAAAAGGGTGTTAAAATATTGACAAAAGCGTTTCAATACTGTATAATAAAGATTAATTGATAGCATTGCGGTTATGGACAGGTCTGATATGGAGATCATAGCATATATTGAAAATGATTTTGACGAGAAATTCGGCATACCCCGTCAGAGCGGAATGGCCGGAAACATCTCGGTGATCACTCTTACGGAAAAATACGCAGTAAGTGCGGCACTGCGCGGGATCGGGATGTATTCTCACATATGGCTGCTGTGGCTGTTTTCGGAAAATCCCGAAAGGGAGGAGTTCTCTCCCACCGTTCGTCCTCCCCGGCTGGGCGGCAATGAAAGAATGGGCGTGTTTGCCACGAGGTCACCATTCAGGCCGAACAATATCGGGCTGAGCTGCGTGAAGCTCATTCGTGCGGATGAGGAACAGTGCAGGCTGTATGTGAGCGGTGCTGACCTTATGAACGGAACTCCGATAATCGACATCAAGCCCTATATTCCTTATTCGGACTGCCGACCCGGAGCATCGGGAGGTTTCAGTGACAGCAGGGCGGAAAAGCTCGATGTGGTGTTCAGCGAAAATGCCCGCGGAGTGCTCGCGCCTGAAAGCGAGGATGTACTGCGGCAGATAATCTCGCAGGATCCCCGCCCGCAGTATCATGCACAGGGCAGGGAATACACATTCACCTTTGCCCGCAGGGAGGTCACATTTTCTGTTGAGAATGGCATTGCAGTGATAAAAAGCATCATATGACCGTGCAGGCAAACGCCCAAAAACAGACAGACCGAGTATTAGAATATAATTAGAATTAACTGCGATATGTTGATTTTTTTATAATTTATGGTAAAATTGAATTGTCGGCAGGGGCATCATGCCTTTTCCGACGGCATCAGGAGGGATATCTATGAAAAACAAAAGGCTTATTCCGGCTGCACTTGCAATGGTAGTCATCGCCTCGTCAATGTCCGCACTTGCAGTTGATGCAGGAGCTGAGTGGGTGAAGAACG
This sequence comes from uncultured Ruminococcus sp., assembly GCA_946186215.1. Lineage (GTDB taxonomy): Bacteria > Bacillota > Clostridia > Oscillospirales > Ruminococcaceae > Huintestinicola. The sequence continues at coordinate 2,897 of CAMHMM010000054.1, forward strand.
GCGATTCCTACAGCTTTTTGGACAAAAACGGCAAGAAGCTCACAGGCTGGGTGAAGATCGGCTCCAAGAAGTATTACTTCGGCAGCGACGGCAAGATGAGAACAGGCATGATAAAGCTTGACGGAAAGACCTACTATTTCGGCAACGACGGCGTTATGCGCACCGGCAAGGTCTCCATCAAGGGCAAGACCTATGATTTCGGTACCGACGGTGTTCTCAAAACGGCTTCGTCCACAAAGGTGAAGATGCCTGATGTCAAGTGGACTATGACCAAGTCCGATATAACCAAGTTCTATGCAGGCTCTGAAAATGTTCTTGACATAGGCTTCGTATATATAGCAGGCTCGTGGGAAAAGGCCGCAATGTACGGCTTTGATCCCGAAAACGAAAAGCTGATGTTCTATTCCGTAACATCCACCGACGGCCTTGCTGCTGCAAGAAAGAAGCTCAAAAACGACGGATACAAGTATGTGGAAAAGGTCACCGAGGACGGCAAGGATGCCTATGTTTACAAGAAGGGCACCAACTATGCGGTAGCAGCAGAATCCGAGGGGATCACCATGATAATATATCTGTCTCCCGCACTGTCCATCGCCTATGCGGCAAAGGGCAAGGAGGGACTGCAGGAGGAGATAGACTCCTACTACGATTCTATCGGCACTAATTTCAGCTTCCATACTCCCATGTTCTGATCGGGGCGTGGAGATATGGTAAGTTACACGGTGGTCAATACGGGGAATATCCCCGTCAGCACTATGGTGATAGTGGCTGTGGTAGCGGGCGTGATAGTTATCGCGGCGTTCATAGCCGGTATATTTACAAAGAAGAAAAAGTAACGGAGGTAATCAGTTATGGGTATCATCAGCGCAGCAGTTAATTCTGTATCAGGTGTTCTTGCGGATTCGTGGAAGGATGTCATTGAGCCTGCGGATATGAGTGAGTCTACTCTTCTCGTAAAGGGTGTTCATGTAAAGAAGGGCAGCGCCAAGGCAACAGAGGATTATGTGAGCAACGGCTCTATCATCCATGTTTATCCCAATACTCTCATGCTCCTTGTGGACGGCGGCAAGATTGTTGACTATTGCGCACAGGAGGGCTATTATGAGGTAAGCAATTCCTCTGCACCCTCGCTTTTCAACGGTGAGCTCAAGGAATCCCTTAAAGAGACATGGAAGCGCTTCCAGTTCAACGGTATACCCTCTGCAAAGCAGCTCGTTTACTATGTAAATACTGCTGAGATAAAGGGCATCAAGTTCGGTACCAAGAATCCCGTTCAGTATTTCGATAATTTCTACAATGCAGAGCTTTTCCTGCGCGCTCACGGCACATATTCCATAAAGATAGCCGATCCTCTGAAGTTCTATGCAGAGTTTGCTCCCAAGGGCACAAACAGGATAGATTCCAAGAACCTCAATGAGCAGCTGCTCAATGAATTTATGGATGCGCTCCAGACTGCTATCAACCAGATGAGCGTTGACGGCGTGCGTATCTCCCAGATCACATCCAAGTCAAGAGAGCTTTCCAAGTATATGGCAGATACTCTCGATCAGGACTGGAACGATCTCAGAGGCATCGAGGTATGCTCTGTAGGTATAGCTTCCATTAGCTATGATGATGAATCCAAGGAGCTTATCAATATGCGCAACAAGGGCGCAATGATGAGCGATCCCACAATAAGAGAGGGCTTTGTTCAGGCATCTGTTGCACAGGGCATCCAGTCAGCAGGTTCCAACACTGCAGGCGCAGGCGCTGCATTTATGGGTGTAGGTATGGGCATGAACGCAGCAGGCGGATTCATGCAGAGCGCATCCCAGACAAATGCATTCCAGATGCAGCAGCAGGCACAGCAGGCTCAGGCTATGCAGCAGGCAGCAACTGCACAGGCGCAGGCTAAGGCAGCAGGCTGGCAGTGTCCTGACTGCGGAACTACCAATCAGGGCAACTTCTGCGGCGGCTGCGGCAAGCCCAAGCCCGCAGATCAGAGCGGCTGGAAGTGCCCGGACTGCGGCACTGTAAATCAGGGCAATTTCTGCGGCGGCTGCGGTAAGCCCAAGCCCGCAGGCGAGTGGATATGCACCGAGTGCGGCACAAAGAACTCCGGTAAGTTCTGCGGCGGCTGCGGTAAGCCGAGAGCATAATGAAAACACTGATAGTTTACTATTCCCTTGAAGGAAATACCGCTTATGCGGCGGAGCTTATTGCACAAAGACTGGGCGCGGACACTCTGCACCTTGTCCCTAAAAAGGCATACGCCGACAAGGGCTTTGCTAAGTTTTTCTGGGGCGGAAAGAGTGCGGTAATGGCTGAAAAGCCCGCACTCGAGCCCTATGATGCGGATATTTCCTCATATGACAGGATCATATTCGGCTTTCCTGTATGGGCATCGACCTTTGCCCCGCCATTGCGTACATTCATCCTTGAAAACAAGGATAAATTAGGCGGCTGCGACATTGCAGCGTTTGCCTGCATGGCAGGAAACGGCGCAGAAAAGGCGCTCGGAAAGCTGGGCGACTGCGCGGGAAAGGCGCTTTCAGCCACGGGGATATTTATTGATCCACTCACCCACAAGGAGGATGCAGTACGCATCGCCGATACATTCTGCGGCAAGCTTTCATAATCAGAACCGGGACAGGCAGTTTCTGCTTGTTCCGGTATATGAGACTGCGTCGTTTGTCAGGAGTCTTTTATGGAAACCGTTTCGTATAAATGCCTAAACTGCGGAGCAGAGCTTGCATGGAACCCCGACAAGAGTCTGTTTTCATGCGAATACTGTTCCTCCGATTTTACAGAGGATGAGCTGAAAAACAATGCTGCTGAATCGGCTGACGAAGAGCCCGAGCAGTTTGACGGCGAGACCGATGTGTATGTGTGCGCAAGCTGCGGCGCGGAAATATTCTGCGACCACAACACTGCTGCCACTTTCTGCTACTACTGCCACAACCCTGTTTCACTGAAGGGCAGACTGATAGGGCAGTACAAGCCGGATAAGATAATCCCGTTCAGGCTCAGCCGTGAAAGGGCAGTGGAGCTTTTCAAGGAAAGATGCCAGAAGAAGCTGTTTCTCCCCTCGGATTTTCTTTCCAACAGTACGATAGAGAAAATGACCGGTCTGTATGTGCCTTTCTGGATAGCCGATGTTGATGTGAAGGCATATGCAGCGGGCAGAGCGACCGAATCGCATTCCTCCCGCAGAGGTGACCGCACCTATGTCACCGAGACTACCTACAGTCTTGAACGAGAGGGAAAGATGCGTTTTACGGGAGTTCCCGCAGACGGCTCGAAGCGTATCGACGACAGTGTTATGGATGCGGTAGAGCCCTTTAACTATGAGGATCTCAAGCCCTTTGATATGTCATTCCTTTCAGGTTTTTTCTGCGATAAATACGATGTTGACAAGGATGAGGTCTTCCCCCGCATCAAGGAAAGAGTAGACAATGATGCGGTCAATCTGCTCAAGGAAACCATGACAAGGCACGGCGCAGTGACGATCACCGATAAGCGTGTCAGCGTTCTTAACACCACATGGAAGTATATACTTCTTCCCGTTTGGTTCATGACCTACAAATACAGGGGCACGGTGTACAGCTATGCCATCAACGGCCAGACATCAAAGCCTGCGGGCAAGTATCCGCTGAGTGTGGGCAAGCTGGCAGTTATGGTAGCGATCATCATGGCTGTCGTAACGGGCATCGGCGTTCTGATAGGCGGTGTGATATGAAAAAAATAATATCGCTTATTGCAGTGATGCTTATTTCCGTGTGTCTGGGCTGTACCGTAAGCGCGGATGAAGCAGCACTTCCTGCGGATGTGCAGATCTATCTGGAGGACAATGCAGATATCTACTCGGATGCCGAGGAAGCGCTGGTTCGCAAGAAGCTCACGGATGCCGCAATGGAAACAGGCTGGTGCTACGGCATATACACCACAAAGGAGTTTGACTACGATCCTGACAGGTACGGCGAAAGCCAGGCATATGTGCTGGCGGGCAGAAAGGCAGAGGAGATCTACAAGGAAGTATTCGGCGCAGACAAATCGGGAATACTTTTCTTCTGTGATGTTGGTTACCGCTACACTGTTATCGCCAATGATGCGGAGCAGTATATAGTCGGCAAGCGCTTTGACAACCTCAATTCCGCCATGAAGGACAAATACTTCGACTATGATGACATGGGCGTTGTAAATGTGCTTACCACCAAGACTGTGGAATACTACAAGCGCGGACCGGGCTCGTCTGATATAACCGTTCTCACTGTGGTGATACCTCTTGTGATCGCAGTGATAATATCTGTGATAGCCTGCGCAGTTGTGGCTTCTAATTACAAGAGCCTTGAAAAGCCGGATACAAGGCGCTACCTTGCAAAGAATCACACGAATATATACAAAAAGGTGGATCGCATAGTTTCCACAAGGAATTACTCCTACTCCAATTCCTCGGGAAGCGGCGGCGGACACGGAGGCGGCGGCGGATTTTCCGGCGGAAGCTTCGGCGGCGGCGGTTTCGGCGGTCACCGTTAAGATATAACACCGGATATGTTCCTTCCCGTTCTATGATGGGAAAGGCACATGATAAGACCATCAGTGCTTTATAATGCTACGGGCTTCAATGAGATACTTGAAGCCTCTCTTTGTTTTTTAGTGAGGCAGTAAATGAAGAAAATTACAGGCAGGGAAGTTATAGCTTCTGCAGCGGAGATATATCCCCAGTTATATCTGAATACGGATGATGAAGGCCGCAGACAGTACGGTGATGTGGTGCTCAAGGGCACAGTGCCGCAGGTGCGCCGCCTTGATCATTTTATCACCGATGAGGGCGATTCATGGGTGCAGGAGGATACGCCTGCTGGGGCTGTGGATGTTATCACCCTTGTCAACCGTGAGGACTTTGAGCTCTTTTATCGGATAATGGGCTGCAAATGCTGCAATGATGAGGTGCCTCCCACAATGGGCGGTGTGATACTCGACGGAGTTGTGAACTGGGATAAGATACGCGGCCACAAGCACAGATATACAGCTCAGTGCATGGAAAACGGAACGGAATGCGACTGGAAAAGCGAATTCAAAAGATTCACAGCTGATAAAGCAAATTATCGTGATGCGCTTATAATCCTCAGCTGCGGGGGCTACAGCGGTTTTTCCGGAGACAGCTTCGGCTTTTCGGAGGATGAATGGAGAGCGTATTCCCATAAGATAAGAAAGGCTCACGAATGTACACATTTCATATGCAGGCGGCTTTTCCATGATCAGATAGAGCCTGTGTGGGATGAGATCGTTGCGGATGCTGCGGGGATAGTTTCTGCATTCAGACACTTTGATGCAAAAATGGAATGTGCGTTCCTCGGTGTGGACGAGAACGGATACACAGGCGGGCGGCTTGAAAACTATACCGACCGCGAAGCTATCGGGGAGACCGCACGCAGGGTGTATGATGTGATAATGAGCATAGACGGGCTTTGCAGAGAGAACAGCGGCATCACGCCATATGATCTTGCGATAATGCTCGAGAAAAAACAGCACGAATTGTGGAAGTGAAAAATTGCCCGCTGTGAATCTCACAGCGGGCAGATATGTCAGCGTAGAAAACGATCATATCAGTTTGCAGGCTTTTCCTGAGGCTTCAGTGCGGGAAAAATGCCTGTTCTTTTGAGTGCGGCGGAAATGCCGTAGTAGAGGGGAACTGCTATTACGACGGCAAGTGCGCCGTTTATGCCGGAAACAACAGCCTTTGCGCCTACAACAGTAAGTGCAGCCTGTACATCTGCGCCTGCGGCGGTCTGTACGACAAAGGTCTTGAGCAGATAGAGGATGATGTAGACTATCTGGCCTGCGACTGCAGAGAGCACTACGACTGCAGGTGAGTCATTCTTTGCGGCCTTTCTTTTGAGTATGCCGGCTGTGAAGCCCATAGCGAACTTTGAGAAGAATGTGTAGGGCGCAGATGCGATATACAGGGGATTGAGCAGGTCAAAAAGCCCTGCGCCTATTCCTGCGGAAAGCCCGCCGACTATCTCCCCGAAAAGAAGTCCCGCAAGCAGCGGCATGGAATTTCCCAGATGAACACGGGTATCAAGGCTCGGTATGCGTATTTCAAGGTAGTTGCCGAGAAATACGAGTGCAGCCATAAAGCCTGTTATAACTATTCTTTGAAGTGTGGTCTTGGATCTCATACGATCATGTCCCTTCCTTAATGTGTTGATTTAATTATATTCCTCGTGACGGGATAAATCAAATGCCGTTTTTCAAAGCGGACAGGAAGTTAATTTGAATAATATGGCCAAGTTTTGTACTGATATAGCAATGCTTATTGTGTGAAAGTGACAACGATATCAAGGCGTTTTAGCGGCTTTAAATATGGATACGGCGATATCAATAAAATTTGCGGTTTATTAACACCGCGTTTTTGCTTTTTTGTAGAATATAGGTTATGATATACGAATATATGGTGTCGGGCAATAGGCCGATGCTATAACCGCGCCGCTGTTTTCTAAGAACGCTTTGAAAGATCAGATGACAAGATAAAACCACGACTGTACAGGAGATAAAATATGAATACACTTAAAATAGCACTTTTACAGATCGCGCCCACGGGTACGACAGAAGGAAATCTCAGAAAGGGCACAGAGGCCTGTGAGAAAGCAAAGGAAGCAGGAGCGGATATCGCACTGTTCCCCGAGATGTTCAGCAATGGCTATGCGATCTATGACCGCCCCGCATCTGAGTGGACTGCCGAGG
>CAMHMM010000055.1 GCA_946186215.1 uncultured Ruminococcus sp.
CGGCTTTGCCGACTTCAGCATAAATAAATAGTATGATGGCAAAAGCAGAGTTCCGGGCTGCGGATTTATCGTTTACATACAAGTACATGCGGGTATGTCGGCTTTGCCGACTTCAGCATAAATAAATAGTATGATGGCAAAAGCAGAGTTCCGAGCCTCGGTTTTATCGTTTACATACAAATATGCATACGGGTAATTGTCGGCTTTGCCGACTTGATTATGCGGGTGATGTGTGTTAAGATAATTATAGACCGGCATAACAGAACATAAGGAGGCAGCCATGAATATTTCATCCATATCCCGGCAGGGCTCGGCAAAAAGCCGTATGATATACCACGAGGATCCGCATATGCTCCACATCGGGACACAGCCGGAGCATTGCTATTTCATCCCCTTCGGGACAGATCAGGATCCATTCGGTGTCCGCGAAAGCTCCTCCCGTTTTGAGCTTCTGAACGGTGAGTGGGACTTTGCATACTACGACAGTATAATAGATATGCCCGATGATCTTATCGGCGGATCCGGCGATAAGAAGATCTCCGTTCCTTCGAACTGGCAGCTGCATGGCTATGATAAGGCTCAGTATACAAATGTGTGCTACCCTATACCGTATGATCCGCCCTATGTTCCCGATGATATCCCCGTGGGCGTTTACAGCCGTGATTATGTATATTCTTCCGATGGTAAGAGGAAGATCCTGTGCTTTGAGGGCGTTGACAGCTGCCTGTACCTGTATATCAACGGAGAATTTGCAGGTTATTCCCAGGTATCTCACCATACCTCTGAATTTGATATTACCGACCTTCTCACAGAGGGCACAAACCGCATCACTGCTGTTGTTCTGAAATGGTGTGACGGAACATATCTTGAAGATCAGGATAAATTCAGGCTTTCGGGTATATTCCGTGATGTATATGTGCTTTCCCGGCCCGAAAAGTGCATATCGGATTACCGTATCATTGCCGTTCCCGATTATGCCTGCGAAAACGGTATCATGAAGATCACCGTCTGCGGTGCAGATGCGGCCATAAGGCTTTACGACGGTGATAAGGCCATTCTTTCCGCTGATGTTGCCAACGGCAGGGAATATACATTTAATATAGATAATGTGAAGCTCTGGTCGGCGGAGACGCCCTATCTGTACAGGCTTGAAATCGAGAGCGGCAGCGAGCTTATCGGCGAAAGGGTGGGCTTCAGGAGTGTGTCTGTTGCGGATGGCGTTCTGAAGGTCAACGGCAGACATATCAAGATCTTCGGTGTGAACAGGCACGACAGCTATCCCGACACGGGATATTATGCGGACAGAGAGAAAATGCGCCGCGACCTTGAAATGATGAAGCGCCACAATATCAATGCCGTGCGTACATCCCACTACCCCAATGCTCCCGAATTTTACGCCATGTGTGACGAGCTGGGACTGTATGTGATAGATGAGGCTGATATTGAATCCCACGGCTGCGTGAATGTATACAATGATCTGAAATGGACATACGAGAACGGATACAGCGGGATCGCGATCATCGCTCGTGATCCGCAGTTCACAGAGGCGATACTCGACCGGGAAAGGCTGCTTGTTTCACGGGATATCAACCGCCCCTGTGTTATCTTCTGGTCACTTGGGAATGAAAGCGGCTACGGAGAAAATTTCCGCGAGGCGGCAAAGCTTGTGAAGGCTATGGACAGCACACGCCCCGTACACTATGAAAGTACTCATAAGTTGGATGATACTTCCGATGATGTACTGGATGTAGTGTCGGAAATGTACACATCTCCTGCGGATATAATTAAGTTCCTTCAGAAGGAGGACGAAAAGCGCCCGTTCATCCTGTGTGAATACTGCCATGCAATGGGCAACGGTCCGGGTGATCTTGAAGATTATCATGAGCTTTTCATGTCAAGTGACAGGCTTTGCGGCGGCCTTGTGTGGGAATGGGCAGATCATGGCGTTATACTTGGAAAAGATCGCGACGGAAAAATAAAATACGGCTACGGTGGCGACAGCGGCGAACGCCACGACGACGGCAATTTCTGCATGGATGCACTTTGCTATCCTGACAGAACTCCGCATACGGGACTGTTTGAATTAAAGCAGGTGTACCGCCCTGTCAGGGTAAGCAGGGGGGACAGTGCAGACAGATTTATCATTCAAAGCCTGCTGCGCTTTATTGATGCAGGTGAGTATCTGGCCTGCCGTTGGGAGATCACATATGACGGCGGCATTGCTGCACAGGGAGAGTTTATCTTTAATACAACGCCTATGGGTACAGCCGCAGTGATCATCCCCGAGGCAGCACAGGCCTTCGCGCAGGATACATATATACGCTTTATATTCACTGCAAAGAACGGATATAGTGTATTTGCGGACGGAGAAGAGGTGTGCTTTGATCAGATAAAGATTTTTGAAGCAGAAAAGACAGTACCGCTCTTCACAGGGAGCACACCCGTATATACTGCTTCGGCACTGGAATATTCAGTTATCGCGGGGGATGTGACATATACATTCAGCAGGCGGACAGCGCAGTTTGACGGCATTTTCGTAAACGGCGAAAATATCCTTGCAAAGCCGATAGAATACAACTTCTTCCGTGCGCCGACAGATAATGATACGATGAAGGGCGACTGGTATTCGGCTCATCTCAACGATCATATCACCAAGGTCTACAGGACAGATATTGCCGCAGAGGATGGCTGTGTGGTCATAAGCGCAAGGCAGTCCTTCGGGTGGAGCATTCATCAGCCCTTTGCTGTGATAGATGCAGAATACCGTATATATGGTGACGGTGTACTTGAAGTGTCCTGCACTGCTGATACATCGAACAAGGTGGAGTTCCTGCCTCGCTTCGGACTGCGGCTGTTCCTGCCTGCGTGGTTCGGGGATGTGGAGTATTACGGTTACGGAAAGTATGAAAGCTACATCGACAAGCATCAGGCATCCTATGTGGGCAATTTCTCCGCTAAGGTGCGGGATATGCACGAGGACTATATTCGCCCGCAGGAAAACTCATCCCATTACGGCTGCACAAGAATGACCGTGTCGGACGGCAAAACGCAGCTTATGTTCACAAACCCGGACGGCTTTTCTTTCAATGTCTCTGAGTATACACAAGAGGAGCTGGCGGCAAAGCGGCATAATTTTGAGCTTGAAAGTTCGGGCTGCAGTGTTGTCTGTGCAGACTTTGCAATGGCAGGAGTGGGCTCGGCAGCCTGCGGTCCCGCGCTTGCGGATAAATACAGGATAGCGCTGCCGCATATAAGCGGCCATATCAGGCTCACCCCCGGCAGGGTATCTGAGCAGCAGAGCTGAAATCTTTACGGATGGCTTTCCGGCCGCAGGGGAAAACGCGTTTATTCAGCAGAAAGATGCAGTTATGTATAGCCGCTTGATCACGGTTTATCTTAAGCGATCAGAACAGATAAATGCCTCTGAGTGTCAGCAGCACTCAGAGGCAAAGCTTTTATTTTTATGGGTATCCTTTCTGACAGAGCGGACTATCATCCTATTCCGAACAAGCCTGTTCCGGCCGGTCTTTCCTGTTTATCAAGGATCTCTCCCGTGCCGAAGACCATTACTGCCAGCAAGAAGACTATCATGTTCATTTCATCTGCGACTTTGTAATTCTTCGGAAGAAGCGCTGTAGGTTTGGATGGCTTGTAGCGGACGGATATTGTGCTGCCCACCTCTGCACCGTAATCTCCGTGAATGCAGGCTGTATATTCCTTGCCGCCTACGGTGTATCTGATATAATTATAAGTGACATGAGCCGTTCCGCTCCGTGATATGGTTTTCAGATGCGACTCTATACCGGTGACCTCTGCTTCAACGGTCTTGTAGGATATATCCTTTGATACATTGTTCAGAATAAGTATCAGACCAAGTATAAATATTGCTATACCGAATATTTTGAAAGGCTTGCCTCTGCTCATATCCATACCTCCGGTATTCTCACAGAACGGGATCATTACAGGTATAATTCTATTACTTCACGGATCCTTTTTCAAGAGGTTTAATCATATTCTAATGAAATAATAATCTGCGGATAATCTTTTCGTTTGTGATAAAAATATCAGCGGGCAAAATCATCATCAAGAGCTTTTTCAGCACCCTTGTGCAGAGGTATCTTGACATTGATGTAGAAATTTTCTTCGTCGTTGGAAAAATCGGCAAGTCCTCCGTAGGACTGTGCCGTCCATGCGATGGAGCGAAGACCGAGACCGTTTCTGCGGCGGTGTGTGGAAAGGTACTTGCCATCCTTGATGCGCAGCTTTTTTCCGTAGCAGTTGGTGGAGACGATGTAAAGCGCGGTATCATCGCGGTTCATGACCGAAAGATGTATGAACCTTTTTACCGTGGGTACTTCAAGACAGGCATTCACCGCATTTTCAAGGATATTCCCGAGCAGGCTGCACAACTCCACCGTACCGATGCTGATGTTGTCGGGTATATCTATTTCAAGCAGCAGCTTTATCCCGTACTCCTCAGCGTTGCCCGCATAGTAGTTGAGAAGTGCGTTGACCGCATTGATATTGCAGTACCGCGTGATCGTGTTCTTGGGCATGGCCTGGATGTAATCATCAAGGAACCGTCTCATTTCGGTGAGATCACCTGCTCGCAGAAGCTCATCAAGTGTTCTGACAGCGTGGCGGAAGTCATGCCTTTCCCTTGCGGTGGCTTCGATATATTTCTGCTGGGTGATATACTGGCTTTCCTGCATTTCAAGCAGGCGGGTGCGCTCTGCGAGCTGTGCGTGAGAATCGATCTCGTTTACGATATAGTAAAACAGCACCGTGAGGAATATCTGTGTCACGAAAAGTGCGGCAATGACCGCGATGAATGCGATAAAGACCTTGTTGGTGTACAGTGTATCGTAATGGAGAGGCCTTATCAGAAAGTTCAGGCTGAGATATATTGCTGTCACGGGAGTAGAGGCGTACCAGATATTTCGCAGCTTCAGGTTGTCGATTATCCTTGTGCCGTATTTTATCACAGGGTATGCGCTGAGGGCTATCCATGCTATTGCGATCAGCTGCTGGGATATTACAAATGCGGCGGTTACATCATCTGCGCCCATTTTGGGGTTATACACTGCATCTATTGCAGCCGCCATGTTGGAAATGGAGCTCATCATCGACCAGCACCACAGAAATATGGCTATGCACACGCTGATATCCGCATCCACCGAGCGTACATACAGAATAAAAGATATCAGCACCAGCGGCAGCATCACCATGTTGATGCTCACATCCATGTAGTACTCCACTGCTGTTGCAACGAGCACTAAGGGCAGCAGTATCACCGAGCCTACGACCATGAGCCTCGGAAGAGGCATTTTAAGCCTGTTTTTCATCGGAAGAAAGCACATTATCGCAGTGGGGAATATTATCATGAAGGAAAGGAACACGAGAGGCAGGTCATTCGTTTTCATTTTCTGCTCTCCTCATCGCATCGCTTCGTATCTTTGCGAACATATAGTTTGCATATGTCTGCTCTATCTGCTTTCTTCCCCGGACATTCACAGGCAGTGTGCTTCCGTTTCTCAGCGAGCATATCCCGTCGGATATATCCGAGACATTGTCCATATTGACCACAATGCCCCTGTTTATCCTGAGAAAGCGGTTATCCTTCAGAAGCGCTTCCTCTATTGAGCTGAACTTCATCCGTGCCGTGCAGCTGTTGCCCCTGATATCCTGCAGAGTTATGCTGTGCCCCTCTGAGCTTACTGCCGCGATATCACTGTAATGAGTCAGCACATCCCTGCCGGGAGCGGGGATATTGAGGCACTGGGAGGTGTGGCTGAATTTTTCGGTTATGCCGTCCATGAGCCTGAAAAATCTGACTTCATCCACTGGCTTTATCAGGTAATCATAGGCATGGACAGAAAATGCCTCGGGCATATGCTCCCTGCTGGTGGTGAGAAAAACTATAACCGTGTCGGATTCTTTTCCTCTGAGATATTCCGCCGCCTCTATCCCTGTCGTCTTGTCCATATATATATCCATAAACACCAGAGAATACATATATGAACGGTAGTTTTTCAGAAACTCCTCTGCGCTCTCGAATGTGCTTATATCATATACAAGGCCGCTGATGCCGCGGTATTCGCTGAGATAGAGCTTTATCTTTTCCCGTTCCTCGGCAAGATCGTCTACTATGGCAATGTTCAAGCTTCCCGCTCCTTTCTGCGTTATGGGAGCATTTATTCCTTTCCTGCGGCTGTGAACTGCTTAAAGTGCAGCCTGTCAGGATCACTGTATTGATTATACTATATTTTCAGGTCATATTCAAGAGGTTGGGCGTGACATTCGTGCCGCGATTTGTGACATTCATGACAAAATGAGGCCTTTCTTTGTGCTTTATGATATTTTTTAGAAAATATGCGGCAAAAATATTGACAAGTTAACAAAAATGATGTATTATGTTAATATACAAACTGGATCTATGCGGTGAAGCCGCATAAATATCGAATAAAATGATCGGAGGACGGCCTTATGAATTATGAAGTAAGAAATGCTCCACTTAGTGTACTCATCTGTGAGCTCGATGCAGGAGAAAGCGTTGAATGTCAGAGAGGCGCAATGTCATGGATGACATCGAATGTGGGTATGGAGACAAACCTCGGCAGCGGCGGCGGCAAAGGACTTCTCGGCGCACTGGGCAAGGTGGCAAAGAGCGCAGTGACAGGCGAATCCATTTTCAGGAACACCTACACCGCAAACGGCGGCCCCGGCGAGATCGCATTTGCATCCTCGGTCCCCGGCGATATCGTTGCCTATGAGCTTACCGGCGGCAATTCCATCGTAGCTCAGAAGAGTGCATATCTTGCCAACACAAAGGGCGTTAATATGGAGCTTTTCTTCCAGAAGAACCTCGGTGCCGGCTTCTTTGGCGGCGAAGGCTTTATCATGCAGAAGTTTTCAGGAACAGGCACCGTATTCCTTGAGATAAACGGCTGTACCGTCAATTATGATCTGGCAGCAGGCCAGTCTATGATCATCGATACAGGCTTCCTTGCTGCTATGGATTCCACCTGCAGCATCAGCATAGAAACAGTAAGCGGTGTAGGCAACGCGCTTCTGGGCGGCGAAGGCCTCTTTAACACAAGAGTTACAGGTCCCGGCAAGATCTGGCTCCAGACCATGCCCGCAAGCTCTCTTGCAGCATCCATTATTCCCTATCTTCCCAGCTCAAGAAGTTAAGGGATTGTCGGATAAACGGCTTAAAAAGTACAAGACGGACAGATCAGCTCTGTCCGTCTTTTGCGTTCATATTCCTTCAAGGAGTGCGGCAAGGCTCAGTGTACCTTCGTGAGTGTGCAGTGTAACGGTCATCCTGCCGTTGGCAGTGACAATGCCCACAATATTTTTTCCGTTGGAAACAACAGGCGGGATAAACGATGCATTTTCTATATGGTACCCGCCGTACTCATCAGGAATATCGAGCCTTGTAAGATTGGTTATGCTCAGATCCCGCTTTTTCTCGCCGTATCCCATAAGCTTTGCAAGGGAGCGGGATGTCTTTGATGTGTATGTACCGACCGCTTCAAGATCCATTGCATCGAGCAGGGAAGGATCAAAGCCTGCCAGAAAATTCAGCACGAACCATTTTGATGCGGGGTCGTCCAGCTTTTTGTGCATCATCCTGTGTATGGTCTTTGCGTTTTCCCATACGCTCTGTCCGCTTTTGTATCTGTGATCGACGGATAACCCAGTTGCCTGATTTCCCATTGCGCGGTTCCTGTCGAGCCTGCCGTCTGCGGCGTAGGCCACAGAACACAGTCCGTCGGAATTTTTGAGCATCACGGCAGTGATGTATGAGGTGAGCCTCACCTCGTTTTCTTTGCAGCTTCTGAGCATATCCGCTGTCTGCTCCGCGCTGAAGGTGATCTCCTCAACGAATGTTTTATGGGTGTTCCAGTAGCTTTCATAGGCTTTGTCCAGATCGTCAAAGTCAAATACGCGGCGCTCCTTCTTCCATTTTTTGTTGTAGTGGCTGATAAGCAGCCGGCTGACAGGCGGATCAAGGCGCACCATTTGGGTGTATGCGGGTTCTTTTCCCGACAGTGCTTCCATAAAGGAGCCGATAAAATATATCAGGGATTTGCCGTCGCCGCCCAGATGATGCATACAAAACAGCATGGAAAATCCTTTTTCCGTGTGCCTCATGCAAAATGCCCTGAGATACTCACCGTTTTCCAGCCTGAACCGCCGCTTTTCCTCATCAGCGATGATCTCTGCCTGTGTCTTTTCGGTGAATTCCAGGCTCTGGGCGGATGCACCGTCTGTATAGTATGCGCTGCCGTTTTCAAGGATTATCCTCGTGTTGAGTATCTCATGTGCGTTTACAGCCTTTTCAAAGGCAGAGCGTATTGCTTCGCGGGATGCGTTCCCGCTGATATCCGTGCGGATTACGATTATCATGTTCACATCGAACAGATCTGAGCGCTCCGTTGTGATAAGCTCTTTCATAATATCACCGCCTTGTTTTTTTACTGTTGATCATCTGACCATACCGGTCGATCTGTAAAGTCAGCTATTCCGTAAAGCCAGCTTTTCAAGTCTTTTTGCCCTCTCAAAGGCTATGTTTAAAAATTCGCGGATATCCATATCCGTATAGTCCCAGTTCATAGGCTCGAGTGTGACTGCGCCCTCGTAGCCGACAGCCTTTATTGAATCACACACCGTTTTCCAGTCCACATTTCCGTCAAAGGGGAGCTGATGCTGACCGCGGGAGCCGCCGTTATCGTGGAGATGTATCGCTTTGAGCCTGTCTGCGTAAAGCTGCAGCAGAGGAGTATCCGGGGCGTAATTAGCGTGATGGCAGCTGTCATAACAAAAGCCCACAAATGAAAGCGGGTACGAATCCATTACCGCTGAAAGATTGCGGATGTTCCTCAGATTTTCAAAGGCGATGTCAACACCGTTTTTTTCCGCTCTTTCAAAGATGATCTCCAGCCGTTTCATTCCGCATTCGCTGAGTGGGAATGCATCATCCGGCAGATGTATGACCACTGTCGGGATGCTGAATCTGCGGCAGTCATCAATGCACTGCAGATAATCGTGCAGTACATTTTCACCCTCGCTGCTGTCTTCAGAGAGATAATTCTGCTCATGGACGGGAGCGTGGATATTCTCTATCAAAAGGCCGGCATCCCGCGCTGAAAGTGCATCCTCCTGATAACCCGCGCCGCGCCCGAATTTGTCGCTCCACCACAGCATTACACAGTCAAATCCTGCTTCCCTTATCAGCCTGTAACGCTCGGGAAACAGTACATCATACCCCTTTCCGTAGCCAAAGCAGTCATAGATCCCAACACTCATCAGTTTCTCCCTTTGATTTAAAGTTATAGTCTTAAGGTCACATATATGATTATAGCTGTCTGTAATAGAAAAATCAATGTTTTTAATCAGATTCTAATTTTGTATAACATATC
>CAMHMM010000056.1 GCA_946186215.1 uncultured Ruminococcus sp.
AATGCCTTTTTGTGGGAAACAGCATCGTTGAGGATGCGGTACCCGACAACTGCAGCAGGCTGATACTTGATCTGCGGCAGGGGACTATGTTTCGCACAAGGGCGGAGAATATGAAAAGCAAAAAATCAGCTGCCGAGCTGGTGCGCGAGTCCGATGCACGCAATATCTATATCTTCATCGGTACTGAGGATGCTTCATTTACCGAGGAGCAGGCAGCAGAGGGCGTAGGCAGGTTCATAGACGATATCTACACCGACAAAAAGAAAATATATGTCATGTCCGTGCTTCCTCCGATGACAGACGATGTCACCGCTGCATACTGCGACAGGCTCAACGCTCTGCTGATGGAGAAGGCCAATGAAAAGGGCGTGTACTACATAGACTGTTCAACGCCGTTTCGCAAGAGCGACGGCAGGATGTCCGCAGCATATATTTCGGACGGCAGGCTCAACAGCGACGGGAGAAAGCTGTTCGAGCGCATAGTTCTTACAAGATATATATGAGAATGAAAAGAATTGAACAAAGGGAATGAGATCATGAAAAGAAAAATGCTAAGAAGGATGATTGCCCTGTTTATGACCGCAGGGCTTCTTGCAGGGTGCGCAGCGCAGCCGGAAACTCCTGCAGCTCAGACCACACAGGAGGTCGTTGATACCACTGCCGCTGCAACATCCGAAACTACCGCCGCTGTACCCTACACCTGCTCTGATGCGGCAGTGAAGATGCTTGCACAGGTGGATTTCCCCTCTATGGTGGAGATAAAGCACGGTGAGGTGTCACAGTATCTTTCCGTTGATATCCCCGAAACGACGGATTTTGCAATGTATCTTTGCGGCTCCGGCGGATTTTCCGATGAGATATTCATAACATCCACCGAGGGCGTGGATGTTGATGCCCTTTCAAAGGCAGTTGAGGCGCGCATCGGCCAGAGATATACCGATTTCGAGGACTATGTCCCCGAGGAGGCCGAAAAGCTCAATAACAGCGTGGTCGCTGAGATCCCGGGCTATTTCATGTATTTTGTCACGACCGATAATGACAAATGCGTTGCCATCGCCGAGGAAATGCTTACCTGATGGTATTATAACATGATCCGCTGCCGTCCGTTCTCTGTATTTTAACGGGAACGGGCGGCATTTTACAGCTTTGATGATATGGAAAGGGGTATGTGGCGATGTCTGTGTCTATCCTCTGGACTGATCCGCAAACGGACAGATTTTGCGAGATATGTGTTTCCGTTCAGCGGGTCTGGAATGAGGTATGGGAAAAGGCCATCAGTGAAAGAGGGTTGCGTCTTATCGGCTGTGTACGAACGCTTCACATAAAGGATATGGATGCCATACTGGATGAATTCCGTCAGGTAAAGGACTACGCCCTCACTCACGATATCTCTGAAAACGACAGACTATATGTCAGCAGGCGCATTGATGATATCATCAGGGAATTGGAGCGTATCCGCAATGAGGTGCCGGAGACAGAAACACTGGACATGGGGTAGCACTTAACGGATAGAAAAATGCCGTAAGCAGTTTTTAAGCTGCTTACGGCATTTCTGAATTTACAGGCCGTCAGGCTAATGTCATATCTTTATTACGAGTCTTGTGCTGTCCTTCTGGCAGTATCTGATGACACCATAGTTGGTAACGGTGATGTTGCCTGTGTAGGTGCCGCCGTACTGACTGAATACGACTGTCGTGCCTGCGGGGAGAGCTACGGGATAGCCCTGTGCATTTACGATCTCGATGCTGAGATTTCCGACTACCTCTCTGGATACCTTGTAGGTCTTCTTTTCAAGGAATCTGAGTGCGGTGTTGTTTGTGTAGACGGTGTTTGCGGTAAGGCCGTTGAGTACGCCGTCAAGTGTGCCTGAGATCGCAAGTGTATCTGCAGTGATGTTTCCGCTGAATACTACATCATCAAGGACGATGTCGCTTCTTGTACCTGTGATGGCGGTTGCCATTCCGAGGTCTGTATCCTCAAGTCTGAGTGTGGAGTTGTTTGCAGCACTTATGGTATATGCTGCTTCCTTGCCCTGATTGTTGAGGCACATAAGATCGGTGCCGTAGATGTAGAGCGAAGCTGTGGGAGCGGAGAAGCCTGTGAACGCCAGTGTGCATTCATCGGAGGTCAGTGCAAAAGGCTTGTTCTTCGGGAAGGTCAGCTTATTTCCGATGTTCATATCGGAGAGAAGAACTGCATTATATGTGCCTGAGAGGTCGGGATAAACCTCGTTCTTCTCGATCGCTGTTATCATATCAGACCAGAAAGCGAACTTTCTGCCGCCCACGGAGAGCTTGTAGCCGTTGACTGTTACCTTGGTGTTCGCTGAACGGATAAGTGCATATTCAACGCCGTCTGCGGGCACGATAGCAGAGATATCAAAGCAGTCCAGATCGGCAGTCTTGCTGTTGAGGATCTGTGTTCCCTCTGCTACGGGGTATGTGGATGTCAGCTTGATGGTGCCCGTTGTGGTACCGCCCAGTGTGATGGGTTTGAAGTCCTTTTCAAGGGCGATCTCGCTGTCGTAGGACTGCAGCGACTTGTTTATCGTCACAGCAGCCTTGGCTGCAGCAACGAGGCGCGTGGATGTCATTTTAACATTTGCGATGCTGAACGACTGTGTAGCTCTGATAACGCTCGTTGCGATATCTGCATATTCAAATCCGGAGATCGTAGCGCAGGATACCAGCGAATCGTTGATGTAAAGACTCTGCTTGTTCGAGCCGCTCAGTGATTTGAGAGCTGAGGAAACGAACCTGTCAAGTACCAGTGACTTGGATGCGGAGATAGCCAGTGCCACATCAGCGCCTGTCTTGGTATTAATGTTTCTCAGTGTGATATCTGAGAATACCGCATTGTTTTTAAAGGATAGTGAGGAAAGACCGGGGAGAGTGAGCGAATGGCTGTTTCCGTTGAATACTATCGTGCCGCCTGCATTAGCGGGAAGTGCGAATTTTTCGGAGATATGGTCGCTCAGGAGAGTGATCTCATAGTATTCGTACTGATCCTTGTTGTGAGCAGTATCGGAAGTGATCGCTGCGAACAGTGTCTCAAAGTTGGGGTAGTTTCTGCTGATCGCATCGTTTGAGCAATACAGGTTCAGGCTGTTTGCATACTGAGCCCTGTATTCCTTGCTGTAAAGGAATGCTTTTATGTTGTCGGAATGCTCGTAGGTCTCATTCTTGATGGTGATAAGCCCTGCGTAGTCTTCCTTTCCGCTCAGGGTGAGTATAGGCTGTGACTCGGGGATGCGTACCGCATTCTCATAGGTGCTGTCAACGATGGTGTAGTCGATACCGCCGAGCACTTCGCTTATCGATACCTTGGGGATGGTGATAAAGCCGTTCTTATCAATATCGCCCTTTGCCAGCCTCAGATCGAGCTTTGCAGCCTGCTTGATGCTGTTCTGTGTTGACTTGGGATTGGTGAGTATCAGTATACCGGTGACCATTCCCAGACTGGTTGCCTTATCGGTAACGAAGAGCTTGTCATTAGCAACAACTGTTCCGATACCGCTCAGTGCTTCAGTTGTCAGAACGCAGTCGTTCATGAGGACGGATGTGGTTGAACCGCTGATGCTCTTTACGCGCATGGTGAAGAGAACGCTTTCAAATACGAGCGACCTGTTGGCTGCGATGGTGAATGTGGGTGAAACTGAAGCGCCAGTCTTGTAGTTGATGTTCCTGAATGTCAGGTCATAGAATTTAAGGCTGTACTTAGGTGCGATAGTGGCAACGCCGGGAAGGGTAAGTATATTTCCGCAGCCGTCGAATACGATGCCTGCGCCTGCGTTTGCGGGGAGATTGAACTTGTCAAGGCTCAGGTCGCACATAAGCTTGATCGTGTAGGTCTCTGTGGTCGTCTTGTTGTAGTTATTGTCACTGGTTATTGCAGAGAACAGAAGATCGAGGCTGGGGTAGTGACCGCTTATCTTGGGGTTGGAGCATTCAAGTATAAGTGCCTCGGAGTATTCAGCGCAATATGCCTTGTTGATAAGATATGCGCTGATATGGTCGTCATGATAGTATGTCTTGTTGACGAGTCTGATGCTGCCTGCAAAGTTCTCCTTGCCGCCGTCGTATATAACGGGCTGTCCCTCGGGGATCCTTATTGCATTGTCATAGGAATCGAAGATGCCGGCAGTGAGTGTGCCTGTTACATATGAAACTGTTACCTTGGGCAGCTTGTATTTGCCGTCAGAACCCAGTCCCATGTGGGTGAGAATGATGGTAGCGTCTGTTGCTCTTGTGATCACCGCGCTGTTGGAGGCTGTGGTGCCGGGCAGATCGAGCATACCAGTGAACTCATCAACGCCTGTCATGGAGCCTGTAACGGTAAGCATCATCAGGTCGGATACATTTACATTTCCGAAGGTGGAGATGCCTGTTGCGATGGTGTCGTTGGTAATAAAGAGCGTACTTGTTCTGGAACCTGTGAGAGTGCCGTAAATACCGCCCTTGACTGTGAGGTTCTTGCCGTTTGATACCTTTACATTTACGGGAGATGCTGTCTTCTGGGGAACGAGATCCGCATCAAGTATCAGATTAGAGCTTGCATTGATGGAGGATGTGGTGATGACTGCGTTTTTCCTTGTAACAAGTGTTACGCTGCTTGCTGCGGGGATAGTGATCGTTGCCGTAGCAGTGTCAACATTTACCTCGAGTGTGTATGTTCCGCCCTGCTTGATGTTCTTTAATGCATCCGAAAATACAGCGTAGGGAACGCCGTTGAGCAGATAGGGAGCATTCAGGGGATCGACAGATACGGTGTAGGGGATTGTAAGTGTCTTGCCGCCGTAGCTTACTGTGAGATTTCTTGTGCCGACCTTGGTGCTGTCAAATCCTGTTACCTTGATCCTCTGATCGTTCAGGGGAATGATCTCAACTCTGCCCGTGTCGTTGTATTCAACGGAGATAGAGCCGGTTGTAAGGTCGATATCATCGTAGAGATAATATTCAGTCTTGGGGAGAGAGTACAGTACTATGTTGTTAATCTTGAGCTGTGTTACTGTGATGGTGTAGGTCGTGGATGCGCCGCTGTAGGAAACGCCGAGCTTCTTTGTGCCTGCCTTGGAGGTGTCAAAGCCGCTTATCATTTCCTCGGCCATCCTGATAACGCTTACTCTGCCGCTGTTGTATTCAAC
Source organism: uncultured Ruminococcus sp. (assembly GCA_946186215.1). Lineage (GTDB taxonomy): Bacteria > Bacillota > Clostridia > Oscillospirales > Ruminococcaceae > Huintestinicola. The sequence continues at coordinate 5,144 of CAMHMM010000056.1, forward strand.
TGCGATCTGGCCGCCCTCAACGCTGAGTGCATCGCCTGTGTAGTAAGCTTGCTTGGGCATTGAGGTGATGTAGATCCTTACGACTACCAGAGGTGTAACAACGATGGTGTATTCTGCGTTTTTGCCGCCGTAGGAGATCCTTACGGTCTTTGTGCCGGGAGTGGTAGTGTCAAAGTTTACCACCATTTCAGGTGTGACATCAACTGTCTCGTTTACGCCGTTGTTGTAGAATACCTTGATCTTTGCGCCCGAGATATCCAGTTCATCGCCTACATAGTATTCGGTCTTGGGTGTCTTGATAAGGCCTACGGATGTAACTGCGACCGCCTCTACTGCAACATTGTACCGCATGATCTCAGCGCCGTTGTGCTTTATGATAACGGTCTGGTTGCCGGGAATGCTGCTGTTGAAGCCTGATACCATGTCCAGGGTGATGGGAATGTAAACAACTTCTCCGCTGTTGTATCTTACGATAAGCTTCCTGCCGACGATGTCGAGATATTCGCCTACATAGAACTTTGTCCTGTAGCCGCCCTCGATCGTTATATCCGCGATGGTCAGAGGTATAACGACGATATCATAGGAGAATGTCTTGCCCTCGTAGGTAACGGTAACGGTCTTATCGCCTGCTGTGCTGCTGTTAAAGCCGCTTATCATGCCTGCGGTGATGTTTATATTGCCTGTAGTGCCGTTGTTGTAGTGGATCTTCAGCTTTTTGCCGATCAGGTCGATATCATCTCCGGTATAATATACGGTGCTGTAGGTGTCGTCGATCTCAATGGATTCGACTGCAAGAGCCGCAACCGTGATATCATAGCCTGTGACTGCTCCGCCGTAGGAAACGGTGACATGCTGTGCGCCTGTTCTGTTGGGGTAGTAGCCGCTGACCATTGCCGCAGTGATAGTCACGAAATCTATTGCGCCGTTGTTGTATTTTACGATGAGATCCTTGCCTATAATGTCAAGTGCATCGCCTGTGTAGTATTCTGTCTTGTAGTCATAGTCTATGGCCAGCGTGGAAACCGCAAGCTGGATCATATTTATAGAATAGGATGTGGTCTTGCCTGCGTATGTGACAGTAACGGTCTGAGTGCCGGGGGTGGTGCTGTCAAAGCCGCTTATCATATCCTCTGTGATATAAATATGGTCGATCCTGCCGTTGTTGTAGGTAGCTCTGAGCCTCTTGCCCACAAGGTCGATGCTGTCGCCTGTGTAGAATGTGGTCTTGTGCTCGTCTACTATTTCAAGCTTTGTGATCACAAGCTGTGTTACAGTAACATTGTAGCTGAAGGTGCCGCCCCTGTAATTTACGGTGACGATCTGATTGCCTGCAATATTGCTGTTGAAGCCTGTTATCATATCCGATGTGATGGTAACTCTTTCGGAGCCGCCGTTGTTGAGAACAACATCCATGCTCCTGCCGATGATATCAAGCGCATCGCCTGTGTAGTAAGCGGTCTTGTAGGTGCCGCCGAGTATTGTCAGTGAAACTGCGCGTATTGCGGTTACTGTTACCGTGTAGGACGCGCTGTATCCCGCATAATCAACTGTTACAGTCTGATCGCCGGTCTTTGTGCTGTCAAAGCCGCTCACCATGGAGGAGTTGATAGTTCTTATTATCGTGCTGCCGTCGTTGAAGGTGAGGGTGAGTGTGCCGCCGAGTATATCGAGTGTCTCATTCTCGAAGTATGCTGTCTTCGGCTCGCCGCCGGAAGCGGTAACGATGTCGATAGTGCTGAGCTTGAGCTGTATTACAGTTATATTGTAGCTGTAAACGCTGCCGCCGTAGGATACTTTGATGATCTGCAGGCCGGACCTGGTGTTGTCAAAGCCGCTTACCATATCAGAGGTTATGACAACTCTTACCGGTGCGCTGTACTGGTAGTTGACAACCAGTATCTTTCCGATGATATCGAGATCCTGACCTGTGTAGTACTCGGTCTTGTAGGCGTATTCGATATCAAGCGAGGTTATTATGTCAGCGGTGACATTTACGGAGTAGCTCAGAACTGCGCTGCCGTTGTGGGAAACGGTCACGGTCTGGGTGCCGCCGACGCTGCTGTTGAAGCCGCTTACCATATCAGCGGTTATGATGACATTTTCAATATTTCCGTTGGAGTAGGTGATCCTGAGTGTCTTTCCGATGATGTCGATGCTGTCGCCGGAGTAGAATTCTGTTTTGTAGCCGCCGAGGATAACTGCGGAAAGTACGGTGATATTGCTGTTTACCGTAACGGTGTAGCCTGCTGTGAGACCATAGAAGGATACGGTGAGATTCTTGCTGCCGCTGGTGGTCGAGTCAAAGCCCGTCACCATATCTTCTGTGAGATCAACGGAGATAGTGCTGTCATCGGAATATGTGATAACCAGCTTACCGCCGTCAACATCAAGTGAATCTCCGATGGAATATACAGTCTTGAGGGATGCGGTGTCAATCTCTGCGCTCTTTATGCTGAGTCCGTCACCAACAGTAACCTCAAAGGTGTCAGTAAGTCCGCCGTAGGTTACGGCTATATCATATGTGCCGGGGACATATGGATTGTAGCCGGAGATCATATCCGCTGTAACGGGGATATATTCGCTGGTGTAGTCGTTGTAGTCAAGACGCAGCTCCAGATCGTCTATAACAAGCTCTTCGCCGGGAGCATAGAAGATCTTTTCGGGCTGTATTACAGTGATGTCCCTGAGCCCCGATGTAGAGGGCGCATTCCCTACTTCGTCGAGTACACATGAGGGAAGGATAAAATCGTTGTATTCTGCGATAGGTGTGTGGGATGAATAATTGCCCAGTGTCTTGTATTTCTCGGTGGATCTGTTGAGCCAGATGTCCCATATGCCCCAGTCATCCTGATCCATCCATGTTACATCCTCATTGAACCAGTCACCGTTGAGGTTTACTATGTTCCATGCATGGTCGGAGGAGCATATCGTGATGCACTCGATGCCTGCCATATTGCACAGGAGCTGATTTGTGAGCGCATAGCCGTTGCATACGCATTTTTTGTCTACGAGGCAGCCCGCAATGCTCTGGTGGTTGGAGCCGCTGCCGTCATATACAGTGTTTTCGCAGATCTTTGTGTAGATGATTTTCTGCCTTGTGAGCTGCGAGCCCTTAAGGTTTATGTCAGCCATCCAGCGGGTGACGATATCATCTATATCAGAAGCATATTGTGTTCTTGCGGAAGCGGTTCTGAAGTTGGTGTGAATATACGGCGTGAAACCGCCTTCATATCCGTACCAGCCGTTTACCAGGAAGTAAAACTGCGGATTGTCATAGTAAAAAAGCTTGACGATCATTTTCGCGCGGGAGTATGTTATCTTTGTTTTGTCATAGTATGCAAACTCACCGCATGAAGCGTCTGTATAGTCTTTGCTGCTGCGTTCTATATGCAGGCAGATCGTGTAAAGCTGATCGTAAAGATCCTCTTCATCTGTTGAAAGCTGATCGTAGAACCAGTTCGACGAGTACTCTGTGATAGCATTGCTCACATCGCCGTCATACAGTCCGCTCTCACTCACAGGAACAAAGCCTTGCTCGCTTTGCCTGAGACATTCAAGCTCATCGTCGCTCAGCTCAACGAACACGCCCTCAGGCCCGATATCTGCAAATGCCGCTGCCGACCTTTCCTCAAGCTCGGCATAAATGCTGTCCCAGTCCTTTTCAGGCTCTGCATCTGCTTCATCGGATTCATCGGAAACGGTGCCGGATGCATCCTCCTCGGCGGATATGGTATTATCAGCCGTGCTTTCTTCCGAGTTTTGCAGCACTATATCCTCTGCAGGATCGGAAGTGATAAGCTCCGTGTCCGCAAATGCACTCACCGTGAGCATATTCACGGAAAACGCCAGCGATGTAATAAATGAGATTATCCTTCTGGCCTTTGGTCTCATTTCACCACGCCCCTTTATTTTAAAAAATCTTCGTTAGAGCATAAAAACCCATTGTTTAATTTTAACATTTTTTGACGGATATTTCAAGGATTTCGGCTCTATATACGGCATTTTCTACATATACAACAAACTGTATACTGTTGATTTGTGATAAATTCCAACCTCCTACGGTTTGAAAAAAAGCTCACCGAAAGATAAGTCCTTCGGTGAGCCTGCTGCCGCAGAGATATTAGGTAAGCGCCGGAAAACCTGAGCATTATTCAAGCTCGAATGCGCCTGTGTAG
>CAMHMM010000057.1 GCA_946186215.1 uncultured Ruminococcus sp.
ATCAAAATGGGCAAATCTATGGCAAATATGCCCAAGGTCATGAAGGAATACGGCAAGATAGATCTGAGAGGGCTGGCAGACAGGTTTCGTTCTCCCCTGCTCAAAAAGCTGATGACAGACTACCTGCCTCCCGAATACACCGCATATTCACTGCTCGTATCATATGCGACAATGACCAGCGGCAACGGCAATATCCCCCTCGGCGGATCCCTTGCCATGACAAACAGGATAATCAGAAAATTTGAGGAAATGGGCGGCAAGCTCCACCTGAAAACACCCGTTAAGAGCATAATCGTTGAAAACAGCACTGCAAAGAGCATAGAGCTTGAAAACGGTGAAAAGGTGTACGGCGATGAGATAATTGCAGCTGTGGATGCAGCCTTCCTGTTCAATAGTCTCCTCGGCAAGTCCTATATGACAGATGAGTGGAAAAAGGCATTCGCTGAAAGATCAAAATACCCTGTTACAAGCGGTTTTCAGGCAGCGTATATGATAGACAGCAGCTTTTCCGGCGATGATACCATATTCTTCGACTGCGAACCGATAAAGATAGGCAGCAAGAGCTTTGACCGTCTTTCCGTAAAAAGCTATGCATATGACAAGTCATTTGCACCCGAAGGAAAGACCGTACTTCAGGTAAATATCCCCCAGAGCGACGATGATTTCAAATACTGGGAAAGCCTTGACAGGGAAGAATACAAGAAGGTAAAGGCAGAGCTCACCGAAAAGCTCACCGACAGTATAGCAAAGCAGTTCCCCGAGCTCGACGGCAAAATGGTTCACCTTGACACATGGTCGCCTCTCACCTATGCTCGCTACTGCAACGCATACCACGGTTCATATATGGGCTTTGTCACCAAGACCGATGCAAAGCAGCTCCGTGTAAAAGGCACTATCAAGGGGCTCAGCAACTTCTGCATGGCAGGCCAGTGGATAATGAGCCCAGGCGGTCTCCCCATTGCGGCTATATCAGGCAAGTTCGCTATCCAGCGCATACTCAAAAAAGAAAAGAGATCTATCGAGATCTGATAAGGCGACTGATAAACCGAATAAATTTTTAAAATGCATTTTATACATAAACAGCCATCCTTCTCCAAAGTGACGGAGAAGGATGGCTGTTTTAAACGGTCGGCGCATCAGCTCACACGCTGATCTCCCCGTTTAGTATCTTTTTATAATCATCAAGATTTTTCTTTAACAGCTCAGGTATCTTCAGCTCGTAGGGACATTTCTTCATACAGGCTCTGCAGTTGGTGCAGCTGTCTATCTTCATCATTTCCTTTACCCAGAATTCGGAAAGCCAGTTGGCCGAGGGCGCACGGCGTATCATCTGGGACATTCTCGCGCACTGGTTGATGATTATTCCAGCGGTACAGGGCATACAGTATCCGCAGCCGCGGCAGAATTCGGTGAGCAGACCTGACCTGTCAGCTTCGATAACGGCTCTGAGTTCATCAGTCATAGAGATATCCGTATCAAAGAATGAAAGCCACTCATCAAGCTCGCTCTCGCGCTGTATGCCCCATATAGGCAGCACGGGGTACTGCGACATGAATGCCATACAGGCGGCGGAGTTTGTCAGCAGTCCGCCGGAAAGCCCCTTCATGGCGATAAAGCCCATGTTGGCGGCGGAGCACTTCTTTACAAGCTCCGTATCTCTTTCCGATGTAAGGTATGAAAACGGGTACTGGAGCGTTTCATACAGTCCGCTTTCGATTATTTCCTCTGCAACGCCTATCTTGTGCGTGGTTATACCGATATGGCATATCTTTCCGCTCTCTTTTGCTTTGAGAAGTGCCTCATACATCCCCGTACCGTCATCGGGGCGGTAGCAGCGCGAAACGCAATGGAGCTGGTATATGTCGATATAATCGGTCTTTAAAAGCCGCAGGGATGTTTCAAGCTCCTCCCCGAGCTGTTCGGGCGTGGTGGCTGCAGTCTTCGTGGCAATATATATCTTGTCGCGGGAGCTTCTGAAAATATCCTCAAAAGCAAGGCCTATCTTTTCTTCGCTGTCGGAATAGGCACGAGCGGTGTCAAAAAATGTCATGCCCTTTTCGTAGGCACGGCGCAGCAGTCTCCCCGCCTCGGCTGCTGTGATGCGCTGTATCGGCAGTGCGCCGAATGCGTTCTGCGGTGTGGTTATGCCTGTGGAACCAAGTGTTATGCTTTTCACATCAATTCACCTCTTAATCATTAAGCGGAAGCGTTTAAAGCGCTTTTTCCATATATTAAACGATATCTGCCGTTTACTCCGGCGGTGTCTCCAGCTTTTTATACACCGTATTTCTCATGGTGAGATAACAGGCGATGCCACCGATCGCGTTTGATACAGGCTCGGCCATGAACACGCCCTCGGTGCCAAGGCCGATGCGCGGGAGTATCAGTGTAAGGGGTATCACGATGAATGCCTTTCGCAGCAGTGAGAAGAATATGGCGTGCTTTGCATCGCCCAGCGCCTGAAAGGTGGACTGCCCCGCAAACTGCAGGGACATGAATACAAAGCCGAAAAAGTATATCCGCAGCGAATGAACTCCCTGTGCAGCCATTGCAGCATCATCAGTGAATATCGAAAACCACACCCGCGGGAATATAACTATCAGCAGCCATGCCGCGGCAGTATAGACCATGCCTGCGATAGTGTTGAAGTGTATCGCGTCCTTTACGCGGTCATAGCTCCCTGCCCCGTAATTGAAGCTCATGACGGGCTGTCCGCCGCTTATCAGGCCGTGTACGGGAAGCATGAATATATCGCGGATGGAATTGAGTATCGTCATGATGCCGATGAAAAGGTCACCGCCGAAGATCTGCAGTGTTGAATTGCAGGCGGCCTGCACAAAGCAGGTAGTTCCCTGCATGACAAAGTTGGAAGCACCGAGGGAGCATATTTCCCGTGTGATGCCCTTGTCGAAATGGATATTCTCCGCCTTCAGGCGAAGCCGCGCTTTTCTGACAAGAAAGGCGCATACCCACACCGCCGAGATAAGCTGGCTGATTATGGTAGCCGCCGCCGCGCCCCTCACGCCAAGGCCGAGTGCGAAGATGAACACGGGATCGAGCAGCACATTTGCGACAGAGCCGATCATTACCGATGCCATACCGATGCGCGGGAAGCCCTGTGCATTTATATAGCCGTTGAGTCCGTTGGATAACATCGCAAACAGTGTCCCTGCAAGATACACCCGCAGATATGCGGCCGCATAGGTATATGAAACATCGCTGGCACCGAGAAGATACAGCACAGGCTTCATAAAGGCATATCCGGCGCATATTAGCACGGCACCGCTTATTATCAGCAAAAATGCCGAGCTGCCCAGTATCCTTTCGGCGTGATCCTTTTCGCCCTTTCCGTCCGCCATGGCAAACAGCGGAGCACCGCCCCAGCCGAACAGCGCCGCAAATGCGGTTATGAATGTGACTATGGGAAAGGTGAGGCCGATGCCTGTGAGGGCGGTGCTGTCGCCCGCGTCCATGTGGCCTATATAGATCCTGTCCACCACATTGTAAAGAAGCTGCACAAGGTTTGCGAGCATAAGCGGCAGTGCCTGTGCTACGATTATCTTCCAGACAGGGCCTTTTGAAAAATCTATGTGTGATGCTCTCTTACCGCTCATGATACTGCTCCTGTGTGATATGGTATTTGATCATTGGCTTCTGATTTACATTATAGCACATCTTCCTGTTAATTTCAAGCAGGCAGGCAGAGCCTGCACCCTCCCGTACTCTCATATGACAGGGGACGATCATTTGAAGCTCGGAACTTTTATGCCTGCTATAATTTTGCACCCACCCGGTCGGTAAGGCCGGCAGCTACTCGTTCGCTATTTTGAAAGGAAACGCTCATTTGTAGCTCGGAGCGTTAGTTTAACCCCTCCACCACCGCCTGAAGGCGGCGGTTCCCCTCCCCTTTCAGGGTAGGCAAGCCATTTTTAGTGAGTTGCTTTAGATAATGATAATAATATTTGAATATGCTCAATTGATGTATTTTTTCACACATACATGATCGCGCTTACTTGCCGCCCCTGAAAGGGGAGGTGCCGAGAGTAGCGAGGCGGAGGGGGTTTTCACGCACAATATTACAGGTGCGTTTTTGCGATTTAAAGTTCCGTGCGTCAAACGAACGCTCCGCTCAAATAAGAGAGCGGGTAGTTGTTGACAAAGTACCTTCGGATGGTGTATAATCAATACAGCCACTGATAAGGACGGCCAGGATGTCAGCGGCAGGGAAGGACGGTAGACCGTATGAATTATCTTGTACTTGCGGCGCTCGTGCCCGCGGTTGTACTGATGTATATAGTATATAAAAAGGATAAGGTTGAAAAGGAGCCCGCCGGACTGATATTAAAGCTTGCACTGGCAGGCGGCGCAACGGTGGTCAGCGCGATCATCCTCGAACTGATCGGCGGCCATATCCTCACGGAATTCCTCGAGCTCGATGAGACCACCATGATCTATAATTTCTTTGAGACCTTCATCGTCGTGGCAGGTACGGAGGAACTCGGAAAGCTCGTGGCACTGAGACTTTGTACATGGAAGTCAAAGGAATTCAACTACACCTATGACGCAGTCGTGTATGCGGTGGCCTCCTCGCTGGGCTTTGCTGCCGTGGAAAATGTCCTCTATGTGGTCACCACGGGACTTGGGACAGCTATCCTCAGAGCGCTCACTGCCGTTCCGGGACACTGTATCTTCGGCGTATACATGGGCTGCTATTACGGCATCTCGCGTCAGGCATGGGGACAGGGCAGAAAGGCAAAGGAAAAGCTGAACGCGGCTCTTGCCTATATCGTGCCCGTACTGCTCCACGGCTTCTATGATTTCTGCCTTTTTGAGCACGCCCCCGATTATTTCACCTTTATCTTCCTGTTTGCATACGGCCTGATGTTTATTTTCGCAGTCAGGAAGATCAGCATACTCTCCAAGGATGACATCCCCATCATGGGCAGCGGCATGGATTTTCCCGAGAATATGGCTCCTGCGGCTCCGATAAATGCTCAGATACAGGGCAGCCTCCCTCAGTACGGAAATATGGGCACACAGGCTCAGATGCCGCAGTATCAGCCCATGACAGGACAAAACCGCATACCGCCTTATCAGCCAATGAACGGACAACAGAACACCATTCCGCCCTATCAGCCAATGAACGGGCAGCAAAATCCCATTCCGCCTTATCAGCCCATGAACGGGCAGCAGAACCCCATCCCGCCCTATCAGCCTATGAACGGTCAGCAGAACACCGTTCCGCCATATCAGCCTATGAACGGTCAGCAAAACACCATTCCGCCGTATCAGCCAATGAACGGGCAGCAAAACACCATTCCGCCCTATCAGCCCATGAACGGACAGCAGAACACCGTTCCGCCATATCAGTCCATGAACGGGCAGCAGCAGGCTGCTTCGCCCTATCCGCCTGCGAATAACCAGCAAGCACCTGCACCGTCTGAAAGATCGGTACCCACCTACGATTATTATAAAAGGTAAAATATACCCGCATCATCATGTGATGATGCGGGTATACCCCACAATATAAAATTTAATATAATATTAAAATATTAGTTCTGTACATTCGGGGTGAATTGTTGTATAATATTTTTCGTTGCTGATTTAGCTCAGTTGGTAGAGCACATCCTTGGTAAGGATGAGGTCGCCGGTTCAAATCCGGCAATCAGCTCCAGATCCCCCGAATCATATCGGGGGATTTTGTTTTATCCGAAAAATATAAACGGAGCGTTATATGAAGCATTTGAAGATAAATCTACTGGGAGCAACGGGCTCTATCGGCACACAGGTGCTTGATGTGTGCAGAAAATACAGCGAGATCACCATAAACAGCGCGGCGGCAGGCAGGAACATTAAAACTATTGAAAATGCGGCGCGTGAGTTCGGTATAAAAAAGGTATGTATCGCGGATGAAAGCCTTTACAATGATCTGAAGACCGCACTTGCAGATACATCCGTGCAGGTGCTTTGCGGCACACAGGGGCTCTGTGAGCTGGCATCCGATACAGCTGCGGATATGACTGTCAATTCCGTAGTGGGTGCGGCGGGACTTCTCCCGACGGAAGCTGCCATAAAAGCGGGCATCAGGGTAGCCCTTGCCAACAAGGAAACACTTGTGGCGGGCGGCTCGTACATTATGGGACTTGCCGCTCAAAAGGGCGTGGATATCATCCCCATCGACAGCGAGCACAGCGCGATATTCCAGTCGCTCCTTGCTTCCTCACGCCCTAAGGAGGAGCTTAAAAAGATAATCCTCACTGCCTCGGGCGGGCCTTTCTTCGGCAAGACAGCAGAGGAGCTTGAAACGGTCACACGCGAACAGGCACTGGCGCACCCTAACTGGTCAATGGGCAGCAAGATCACGATTGACAGCGCAACGCTGATGAACAAGGGCTTTGAGCTGATCGAGGCCTGCCATCTTTTCAGTGTAGCTCCCGATAAGGTGGAGATCGTGATACACCGCCAGAGCGTTATCCATTCGGCGGTAGAATTCTGCGACAACGCTGTGATAGCGCAGCTTGGCACTCCCGATATGACCATACCGATACAGCTTGCTCTCACCTACCCTGAAAGGTATGAGACCACCGCAGCACCGCTTTCACTTACGGATTACGGCACTCTCACCTTTGCCCGTCCTGATACGCAGACCTTCGGCTGCCTTCGTGCGGCACAGTGGGCGGCCGAGAATATCGGCACCACTGCGGGAGCGGTGATAAACGGCGCAAACGAGGTGCTTGTAGCTGCATTCCTGGATGGCAGTATAGGCTTCGGTGATATCACAAGAGGCGTTTTGCTGGCAGCAGAGAGGATCGCCGTGGAAAAGGCCGGCTGCACTGATGCTATCCTTGCGGCAGACAGGCAGGCAAGGGAATATATCCGCAGCGAGATAAAACGGGGGCTTGGCAAATGACATCTGTTCTTTCGATAATATGCGCGATACTTATCTTCAGTCTGATAATAGTCATCCATGAATGGGGGCATTTCTTTGTTGCCCGCAGATGCGGCATAGATGTCCGCGAATTTGCCATAGGCATGGGGCCTGTGATATTCAAAAAGCAGGGCAAACATACGCTTTTTACCATAAGACTGCTGCCCTTCGGCGGCTTTTGCGCAATGGGCGAAGATGAAGAGGCCTCTGCGGATGATGTTGCCAACTTCCGCAACAAGCCCGTTATCAGCAGGATGGCCGTTATCGTGGCAGGTGCTGTGATGAATCTTATCTTAGGGCTCGTCCTCGGAATGGTGATACTGCTTTACGACGGCAGCTACATCTCCAACACCATAGCCGCAGTCACAGAGAATACCGATGCGGCAGGACGGCTGCAGATAGGCGACGAGATTCTGAAAATGAACGGCAGAACGATATTTACCGCCAGTGATATAGTGTATATCCTGCGCAATGACGAGGACGGCCTCATAGATTTTGTGGTGGAGCGCGACGGGAATAAGATCGCCGTAGACGGTGTGAAATTTACTATAACCGAGGGCGAAGACGGCAGCAGAGTGCTCAACTACGATTTCAAGGTGAAAAAGAAGGAGCTCACCATCGGCGCATTCTTCCCGCAGACCTTCCGCAGCTTTATGTATTATGCCCGCCTTGTGTTCATGTCCTTCGGCGACCTTATACAGGGCAAGTACGGCCTGAATGACCTTCATGGGCCTGTGGGCATCGTGACGGCTATATCACAGACCGCGCAGGCTACGGGCTTTGATGTGGGCTTTCTCTTTGATATCGCAATGCTTATCACTGTAAATGTGGGCATATTCAATCTTCTGCCATTGCCCGCACTCGACGGCGGCAGATTCGTGTTCCTGCTTATCGAGGCCATACGCAAAAAGCCCCTTACGGCAGAAACAGAGGGAATGGTGCATTTTGCAGGCTTTGCACTGCTGATGCTGCTCTCCCTTGCTGTGACCTTCAACGATGTGAGGTCGCTGTTCACTCCTAAGGAGAACACCGCACAGGTCAGGGTATATTCCATTTTTGATATGGAGAGATCTTCATGGAAGTAAAAAAGGTAAGAGCCGGTAAATGCTTGTTCGGAGACGGGCATATCTATATCCAGTCGATGCTCAATGTCCCCGCGGAGGATGTGGAGGGCAATGTGCGGCAGGCAAAGAAGCTTGAACAGGCAGGCTGCGAGATCGTCCGCGTGTCCGTTCCGACACAGACGGATGTACGGCTGATAGATGCCATCAAAAGAGAGATATCCGTTCCCCTTGTGGCAGATATACATTTTGACTATCGTATCGCCCTTGAATGTGCCGAGGCGGGAGTGGACAAGATACGCATAAACCCCGGGAATATCGGTTCCCTTGACAGGGTGAAAGCTGTGGCGGAGAAGTGCCGCTCAAAGGGTATACCTATCAGGATAGGCGTTAATTCGGGCTCTCTTGAAAAGGAGCTGCTGGCGGAATACGGCTCTCCCTGTGCAGAAGCGCTCGTAAAAAGCGCATTAAATCACGCGCAGATGCTTGAACGCTTTGATTTTAACGATATCGTGATCTCGATAAAATCCTCCGATGTAAAAACCATGATACAGGCGTACCGCCTTGCAAGGGAAAAATGTGCCTATCCCCTGCATCTGGGTGTGACCGAGGCAGGCACGGAAAGGATGGGCGTTATCAAATCCGCCGTGGGCATCGGCTCACTGCTGTGTGACGGAATAGGCGAGACAATCCGCGTTTCTCTCACCGACGATCCCGTAAAGGAGATCGCAGCCGCACGGGATATCCTGAAAGCAATAGGCATCGGCGGCGGTGTCCGCATAGTTTCCTGCCCCACCTGCGGACGAACACAGGTAGACCTTATCGGCCTTGCCAACAAAGTGGAAAAGGCCGTGGCTGATATGGATGCGGATATCACCGTTGCGGTGATGGGCTGTATCGTCAACGGCCCGGGCGAGGCAAGGGAAGCGGATGTGGGCATCGCAGGAGGAAAGGGCTGTGCCCTGATCTTCCGCAAGGGTGAGATCATCAGAAAGGTGCCCGAGAGTGAGGCACTCGATGCTCTTATGGAGCAGATAAGAGCAGTCACCGGGAAGAGATGAAAGATATGACAGATAAACTGCTATGGATAGCCACGGGCGGCACAATATCCTGCGGAGCTTCGGAAAACGGCCTTGTACCCATGGCGGATGAAGCGCAGCTTGAGCGCATAAAGGAGCAGATGGGGCTTACCTGCGACACCTGCTGCCTTTTCAATCTCGACAGCTCGGATATCTCAGCAGCCGAGTGCGATGCGCTTGCCGTGAAAACAGCACAGGCATATGAGCAGGGGTATCAGGGCATTGTCATCACTCACGGCACCGA
>CAMHMM010000058.1 GCA_946186215.1 uncultured Ruminococcus sp.
TCGCTATGCTGATACTGGATTATGATATAACACTGGAGGACTGAATATGAGGATCCTCATAGTTGAGGATGAGGCAAAAATCGCGCGATTTGTCTCTCTTGAACTTAAACATGAGAAATATGATGTCTGCTGTTCGGCAGACGGAAGAGAGGCCTTGGAGCTTATCAGCTCCGAGGACTTTGACCTTGTTATACTGGATATCATGCTGCCCGGGCTCAACGGTCTTGAAGTCCTGCGCAGGATGAGAAACGATCACAATATGACTCCCGTGATAATGCTCACTGCAAGGGATTCCGTTATGGATAAGGTCTCAGGGCTTGACATGGGAGCCAATGACTATCTTACAAAGCCCTTTGCCATCGAGGAGCTCCTTGCAAGGATAAGAGCGCTGCTCAGAGCGCCCAAGCCTCAGACATCCCATGAGGATATCCTGAGCTATGAGGGACTGGTGCTCGACAAGACAAAGCATTCCGTCACTGTGGACGGCACTCCCGTGGAGCTTACCGTAAAGGAATACGGCCTTTTGCAGGCACTGCTTGAAAACCTGTCGGTGGTGCTTACAAGAGAGCAGCTTCTTGAGCAGGTATGGGGATATGATTATTTCGGCGAGACGAATGTGGTGGATGTGTACATCAGATATGTCCGCAGCAAGCTTGAAAATGTTACCGCAAAAAGATATATCCAGACCGTAAGAGGTGTGGGCTATAAAATCGGCTGATGGAGGGAAAAACTATGGAAGACAGAGCGAAGGTCATTAAGTTCAGCAAAAACAGCAAGGTAGAGATCGGCATTATCCCCGGTCATTTCGCTACGAGCCATTCTCATGTTAATTTTTATGTGGATCTTACATCCATAAAGACCAGCATGAAGATGGCACGCGAGACAGCCAAGGAGCTGGGTTCGCTTTTCAACACCACACATATCGACACCGTGATATGCCTTGAAGGCACAGAGATACTGGGCGCATTCGTTGCGGAGTATCTTTCGGGCGCAGGTATAAATGTGGATAAGGATATCAATGTAATCACTCCCGAGATCAACATGAACAACCAGATGATCTTCCGTGACAATGTGCAGAAAAAAATATGGGGCAAGGATGTACTGCTGATCATATCCTCTGCTTCCACGGGCAAGAGCATCAACAGAGCCATTGACTGTCTGCAGTATTACAGCGGCAGCCTTGTGGGCGTAGGCGCGATCTTCTCTGCAATAGACGAGATACACGGCATCAGTGTCAAGTCCATATTCACCGAGGATGATATGCCTCAGTACATAAACTGTCTCCCTGCCGAGTGCCCGCTTTGTGCAGGCGGTAAAAAGGTAGATGCTCTTGTAAACAGCTTCGGCTATTCCAAGCTGTGATCAGATGTATACTGCTTCCCCCGATCGCATCGGGGGAAGTTTTTTTCGTTATCGTCAAAACATCGCATGGGTAACAGCGAGTTACCTGAAAATAAGCGCACGGGTAAATGCGGCGTTGCGCCGCTCGCCGCTTTTTTCGGCAATAATATTGACTGAAAGTGAATAATATGATATACTTATAAGGCAGATGGGCGGATTCGCCGCCTTTCAGACAAAGACTGCGGAAAACGATCGGGGGGCGTACCTTGAACAAGCTTCAATATTGTATACTGCTCCTGAGCGTGACGGCAGTCTGGTCATCGGAAATGATACTGCTGAAAAATGTTCCTGCGGATGTATCGCCCTTTGCTGTTCTGACAATGAACAACGGGATAGGTGCAGCGCTCATAGCACTGGCGTTTTTCAAGAGGATCTTCAGAAATATACATAAAAAGGATTTTGTTCATGCGGCTGTTCTTGCGGCCATGAATGTGACCTATAATTCTCTTATGATAGTCGCTCTGAGGTTTATGGATTCTGCCGCAGGCTCATTCATAATATCCTTTACTCTTGCTATCATACCTGTGATGCTGATCGTCATGGGCAGAAATGTCACAAAGAGCAATCTGGCGGGAATGGCGCTCATCACACTGGGGATAATCGCTGCGCTGAAGGTCGGCTTTGACGATATGGATATCAGAGGCCCCCTCATTATGCTGGCAGTGTGCCTGATAAGAGCTTTTTATATAATAAAGATGAATGATTTTGCAAAGACCTCAGATGCAGCAGTGCTTTCAGTGCTGATAGGAGCGATGGTCACGGTACTGGCGTTTGCGATATGGTTTGTAATGCAGCCAGGCACCTTCTTTGCACTGAGCTACTCAAAGGAAATGCTTTCAAGCGTTTTCATGGACGGATATCTGATATGCGGGTATGCGGTCTTTGTCAATCTGGCGGCACAGAAGTATGCATCGACGACCACCTGCAGCGCGATCTATTCATTTCAGATCATATTTGCGGTGATACTTGCGGCAGTTGTTCCCGAAACGCTGGGAACTACCGTGCCGATCACCTTTGCCAAGGCGGCAGGCTGTGTTCTTATAGTTGCGGGAACACTCTGCTCCGAGCTTGATTTTCTGAAATCAGACAAGGGTGAGAAAAATGCTTGATACCTCAAAAATGGATATGAGGCAAAAGGTGCTTCTTGTCATTACCCTTAGCGGTATATTCGTGTTTGTCACTGTTCCCTTCAAGATCGCAAGCATCATACCGGGCTTTACGGAGATAAGACCTGCCAGCTGCTTAAATATGATCTTCGGACTGGTCTTCGGCGTGTACGGTGCTATTGGCTGCGCTGTCGGCAATCTTATATCAGATATTCTCGGCGGGACCTTCAGGATAAGCTCCTGGGCGGGCAGCGTTGCTAATTTTCTGGGAACATATCTTGCATATATCCTCTGGTACAGGCTGGTAAAGGAGCCTCCGCGCATCAGAAATATCACTGAGGTGGGCGCATATGCGGCAGTAACGATGGCAGCAGCCGTGGTGGTCGCTTCCATAATAACAGGTGCGGTGTGGATAAGCTATCCCGATATGGATATACAGGCTGTCTTTATCCAGATAGTGGTGAATATGGTGGCGTTTCCAGTGATTCTTGGATTGCCGCTGCTGATAATAGCAGAAAATGTATACGGCTTGACGGACTCGGTGCCCGAACAGTACAGGGAAAAATAAGTGCATCATGGTAAAATGACAGGGCTGCGGCAAAACAGGTGACCTACAGCTCAGAAAAATAAAACGGTGGATCTATGTCAAACTGCGGTAAAATAGAATACAGCGGCAAATGCATCGTAGGCGGGGAAGTATTCCGCTTTGCAAGGGCTGTGCCTGCCGATGCGGCGAAAATATCGGTGATATACGAAAAAACAAGGATAGACAGGAATAATTACAGGATACGGCTTTCGGATACCGATCCGCGCCGGTTTGAAAAAACAGGCGGTATGTTCATCGTTATGGATGAACACGAGATATCGGAGGAGATCAGCAAGGAAAACGGGTTCTGGGCACTGTTTCATGCTGAAAACGGAGACATAGCGGGTTCGTTCTGGTTTTCCGAGGAAAACGAATACTATAAAGGCCTTTCATATGAGCATATGGAAAAATGCATTTATCCCCGCGAGGTCGTGGTCTCGGTTGATCATACGGGGAAATTCATCGGGCGGGCGCTGTACCTTACCTGTGCTATGGCACTCATGAAGGCAGGCTATGAGAGAGGGGCCGCCGATCTGTACCGTGTATTAAAATACGAAACGGCAGAGGGAGAATTCTTCACCGACCAGACAAATATCCCCAGTCAGATGGCAGTCAGAGCGATAGGTGCTGAATTTGCAGAGCCGCTGCCCCGCAGAGTGATCAGTCTTGACGGACTTAATGTTACGATAGAACCTCAGATGTATATTTTTGATTATGCAAAGATCGCCGATGTGTGCGAAAGGGCGATAGCACAAAGGGATATACAGATAATTTGGGAGTGATAAGCTTGAAAAGCATCAAGAGCAAGATACTTGTAAATACATTGCTGCTCGTTCTGTCAGCTTTATTGATATGCTTTCTTATTTCCTATGTCACACTTGGCGGAATGGTAACTCTTACAGAAGAGATATTTTCCCAGACCGAGGAGATGTCCGTCCGCGAAAGCACGGATATGCTGATCGGGCTTACGACTTCGCAGGCAGAGGAAATAACCAAGGTCTGCGCACAGACTGTCAATGTCAGGATAGACAGTATGTTCGATGCTCTCAGGGTGGTATCCGACAGCGTAAAGGATATTTACAACGACCCCGACGGCTACCAGATGATACCCTTTTCACATCCTTTGGATGCCCCTGCCGATGAATACTGCATCCAGTGGGTGCTCCCTGAAAATGTGGAAATGGAAGGGAATATAGAAGAAGAAACTTATAAGCTGGGCAATATGGAGTTTCTTTTCAGATCGGTACTTAATAATCACGAAAATATCCTTTCCATATATTTTTCAAGCGCCAACGGCGTGAATATCGGCTTTGACAATACTCCTCAGACAAAGCCCATGTATTATGACGGAAGAACAGCAGGATGGTATACCACCGTCCGTGACAGCATGGGACTGTATATTTCCGAGCCCTATGATGATTCATTCGGCAGAGGCAAAATGGTCACTCTGGCTGTCCCGTGTGTCAGCGAAAAGGGCAGATTCTGCGGCGTATGCGGCATGGATATCCTGATAGAAGATCTCAATGAGATAATATCCAGTGTCAATACCATAGAGGACAGCTATGTTGTGCTGACCTCGGCGCAGGGAGTAATATGCTCCACCGAGGGTATGGCCGATGAAGCCGATATGCTTTTCAGCCAGAAGGACAGCGGCGGGAAGACGCTGATCGAAACCATGCAGTCGGGCGGCAGCGGCATAAAGGAAGTCGCCTTTGACGACGATGAAATGTATTGTGCGTATAATTCCGTTGGTTTTTCCGACTGGACGATAGTATTTTTGATCCCCAGGGACAGGATGCTTGAGCCCTCTGAAAATCTGAAGGGACTCCTTAACGATTCGATGTCATCTGCAAATAAGGATGAGCATGAGATAATCGGCGGCGCGGCTCTGCTGTGGATACTCAGCCTTGCGGTGGTCGCTCTTGTCACGGTGCTCATTGTTATCAGGATGGCCAGAAGGATATCATCGCCCATAATAGAGCTCAGCAACTCTGTAGAAAGAGTAGGTACGGGCGATCTCGAGTATAAATGCGATATAAATTCCGAGGATGAGATAGGAAAGCTCTCGAAAAGCTTTGAAACGATGACCGTCTCGTTAAAGGAATATATTGATAACTACACCAAAGTCACAGCCGAAAAGGAAAGGATAGGCGCAGAGCTCAATGTTGCCACAAGGATACAGGCTGATATGCTGCCATCCATATTCCCCGCATTCCCCGAGCGGCATGAATTCGATATCTATGCGACCATGAACCCCGCAAAGGAGGTCGGCGGTGACTTCTACGACTTTTTCCTCATCGATGAGAATCATCTTGCCCTTGTAATGGCGGATGTATCCGGCAAGGGCGTTCCTGCGGCGCTTTTCATGGTGATCGCAAAGACGCTTATCAAAAACCGCGCCCAGATGTCGAAAAATGATGAGGGGCAGTATTCTACCGCGCAGATACTCAGCTATGTCAATGAACAGCTCTGTGAGGGCAACGAGGAGGATATGTTCGTCACCGTATGGCTTGGTATACTCGATATCAGAACAGGACAGGGCATAGAGTCAAACGCAGGTCATGAGCATCCTGCGATTAGGAGAGCAGGCGGGGATTACGAGCTTATCAAGACAAGACATTCCGTTGCTGTTGCGACTATGGATGGCGTAAAATTCCGTGAGAATACTTTTGAGCTGCATCCGGGCGACAGTCTGTTCGTGTATACCGACGGCGTAGCAGAGGCTACCAATTCCGAGGACGAGCTTTTCGGCACAGACAGGATGATAGATGCTCTGAACGAAAAGAAGGACTGCGATCAGAAGGACATCCTTTTCAATATGAAGACAAGGATAGATGAATTTGTCGGCGATGCGCCGCAGTTTGACGATATAACCATGCTCGGCTTTGCATATTTCGGACCGAAGGACGGCAAAGAATGAATGCAGTTTACAGATTTGCAGAAAAATATGTCAGCGTGACGACACTGCACAGCTATACTCATGATCTGTGCAGCGTTTACCGTACAGATCACGCCCCCGACCTGTATGTTGAAACGACACAGGCGGATATAGACCGTGAAAGATCATATTCTACGGAAAATCACGGCTCGTCCGATCAGTATCTTGAATCGCTGGCGGTGTACCGCGGTATCGCAGAGCAGATGCCCTTTTATGATACGGTGCTTTTTCACGGCTCGGCAGTGGCCGTGACGGATGTTTCGGTCACAGAAACGGATATGACCGTTGTAAACAAGCTCCACGCAAAGTGCTATCTTTTTACCGCCGTCAGCGGTACGGGTAAATCCACCCATTCCGCACTATGGCGAAGGCTTCTTGGCAGCAGGGCATTCATGGTCAATGATGACAAGCCGCTGATAAGGATAGGCGATGACGGCGCTGTCGTATATGGCACGCCATATGACGGAAAGCACAGACTTTCCACACCTGTCGGAGTGCCTCTGCACGGGCTGTGCCAGCTTTGCAGAGGGGAGAAAAACCGTATCGAACGCATCAGCGGACAGGAGATATACCCCGTTCTCTTGCAGCAGATGTACCGCCCGCACAGCGGCGAGGCACTGGAAAGATCGCTTTTGCTGCTCGACAGACTGATAGCGGCTGTGCCGATATACAGGCTTTATGCAAATATGGATATTGAGGCGGCTCAGGTCGCTTATACGAAAATGACGGAAGAGGGATAATATGAGACTAAAAAAGGACTTCATCACTCATGCGGCAGGAGGAGAGAACTTCCTTGTTCCTCTTGGCAACAACGGTTTTTCAGGACTTATCAAGGGAAATGATACAGCCGCTATGATATTTGAGTACCTTAAAAAGGATACCACCGAAAAAGAGATAGTTGACAGGCTTTATGAGAAATTTGACGCTCCCAGGGAACAGATCGCGGCTGATGTGAGAAAGATCCTGATCGAGCTCAAAAAGTGCGGGGCACTTGTGAAATAATGGGTAAGAGACAGCTTGAAGAGCTTGAAAAGAACGGTATGTATCTGAGTGTCCCCCGCGGGATAAGTATGCAGCCCATGATCTACAACAAAAGGGGTATAGCGGAGATACACCGTCTTGACGAGCCTGCAAAAAAATACGATGTGGTGCTGTACATAAGGCGCAATGCAAAGTTTCCCGACGGGCAGGGCGTTCTGCACCGTGTCATCGAGGTGCGGGAGAATGATTATGTGATCATGGGGGATAACTGCTGGCAGAGAGAGTATATCCGCCATGAGGATACCGTAGGGATACTCAGAAGATTTTACCGCCGCGGCAAATGGATCGATACGGATAATAAGCTGTATCTTCTGTATTCGCACATATGGGTGGCTCTGATACCGGTCAGGCGACCCGTTTTCTGGTGCAGGGATATGGTAAAAAGAGTGATCAGGAAAATATACAGATGCGCAGTTCCGAAAAAATAACGATAAAATGGCTGTTTACCCGTGTCGGCAGGAAGAATTGGTATATCCTTCTGCTGACACTGCTCAATACTCTGAGCGGTATGACCGGCGTGGTGTATGCACTGCTCATGCGGCAGATGATAGATACTGCAGTAGCGCATGACCGCAGCGCATTTCTGAAAAGCACAGTGTATGTACTTCTCCTCACTGCGGCACAGATCGTGATAAATGCCGTACTGCGCAGACTTGGCGACCTTTCGCGGGCGCAGATAGAGAATGTGTTCAAAAAGGGGTTGTTTTCCGCTGTTCTCAACGGAGATTACCCATCTGTGAGCGCTCTGCATTCGGGAGAATGGATGAACCGCCTCACAAACGATACCTCGGTGATCGCGGGAGCATATACGGATATCGTTCCCGGTCTTGCGGGGATGCTGATGAAGATGATAAGCGCCCTTGTGATGATAGTCATGCTCGACTATCACTTCGCGTATATCCTTATCCCGGGCGGCATCGTCATTTCATTGGTGACATATCTTTTCAGAAAGAAGCTCAAGGCTCTTCACAAGGCGATACAGGAAAGCGACGGACGGCTCAGGGTGTTTTTGCAGGAGAGCATAGGCTCTCTTTTCATGGTAAAGGTGTTTTCCGCAAAGGAGAGAACAGCGGAGGATGCGGCTGCAAAAATGGAGGAGCACAAGGCTGCGCGGATGAAGCGCAGTGATTTTTCCAACTTTTGCAGTATAGGATTTGGTGCCGCTATGAGCACGATGTATCTCGGCGGCGCTGTTTACTGTGCCTACGGGATACTGAACGGTACAGTCACATACGGCACATTCGTTGCTGTGACGCAGCTTATCAGCCAGGTGCAGTCTCCATTTGCCAACCTGACGAGCTTTATTCCCCGTTTCTATGCCATGACCGCCAGTGCGGAAAGGCTGATGGAGGCGGAGAAGTTTGAGATGGAGCCGCAGATATCCGCAGAGCAGGCAAGGAGCATATGCGGCGATTTCAGCGAAAACGCCCTGTCTTTCGGACTTGAAAATGTAAGCTTTACATATCCGCTGAGAAAGGACGAGAAAAAGCCTGATGCCCCTGTGCTGGAAAATTTTTCTCTTACAGTGAAAAAGGGCAGCTGCACGGCCTTCACAGGTCACAGCGGCTGCGGAAAATCCACTGTGCTGCGGCTTTTGATGGATATGTACCATCCCGAAAGCGGCAGATGCATCTGCACGATGAAGGACGGGAGCACTGTCCCTCTCGACACGGAGCATCGGTGCCTTTTTGCCTATGTGCCGCAGGGGAACCACCTGATGGGCGGCACAGTGAGGGAGAGCGTCAGCTTTTCGGATAAATCAGCCGCAGAGGATACCGACAGGATCATGCACGCCCTGAAAACGGCCTGTGCGGATGGGTTTGTTTCAGAGCTTGAAAACGGGATTGATACCGTGCTCGGCGAGAGAGGAACAGGGCTTTCCGAGGGACAGGCGCAGAGAATAGCCATTGCAAGGGCTGTCTTTTCAGAAAGGCCGGTGCTGCTTCTGGATGAGGCTACAAGCGCACTTGACGAGGCGACCGAGTGCAGACTTCTTGAAAATCTGCAGAAAATGACGGATAAAACGCTGATAATAATAACTCACCGCCCTAAGGCACTGGAGATATGCGACAATGTGGTGAGATTCGACGGCACAACCTAATGACAGTAGTTTTTCTGGA
>CAMHMM010000059.1 GCA_946186215.1 uncultured Ruminococcus sp.
ATGGATTTTGAAGGCTTCAGCTTTGATGAATCAAAATGGGACGGCAGTGATATCTTTGTCTTTGAAAACAAGGATAACATACCGATAATCACGGAAAGGCTCAAAAAGATACTGGCAAAGGAAAAGCTGACAAATACAGAGTTTACAGAGGTGCAGTCCTTTAAAAAGGAATGAGGTGCAGTATGTCGGATAAAAAAGCGCTGGTAGTAATTGATATGCAGAACGATTATCTGTGGAAGGAACGCAAGGCGATGTTTTCCTACAACACAGATGAGCTTGTAGGCGCTGTGAACAGGGCAGCGGAGGCCTATAAGGAAAACGGCTATGATATCATATATATCGCACAGATCTTCCCGAATATAATTACGAACAAATGGATAATCGGCTTTTCCATCAAGGGCACTGCGGGAGCGGAGCTTTACAGCGGGCTGAATGTGGTATCCGATCTGTATTTTGAAAAAAATCTCCCCGATACATACACCTCAAAGCCGTTTCGTGAGCATATGAAGACACAGGGCTATTCCGAGGTCGTGCTGTGCGGGCTGGATGAATGCGGCTGTGTGGGCGCTACTGCAAAGGGCGCGGTGAAAACGGGAGTAAAGGTATATATGCTTGAAAACTGCATCGGCAGGCGCTTTCCCGATGAAAAGGTGCAGAAAATGCGCAGCGAGCTGAAACAGCTCGGAGTGGAATATATCTCGTTCTGACTCGGATCTGATAATCCGGGCGGACACAGAGAATGAAAAAGAAAACATGAGTTTATCATATGATATTGGTATTTGTATTTACAGCACTTTTTATTATTGAGATCGCAGCATTTATCATCATCAGCAAAAAGCTGGCTTCCGTCGGAGCACGAAAGGTGTATCGCTGCCTTACTGCCGTGCTGTTCGCAGCTGCAGGGATCATTACGCTCAGGGCGGCCGTGTTCCCGCCTGCAGGGGATATCCCGGTCACGGGAGAATATGAGATCGCTTGTGAGGATCATTGGGTAAATGAAGATATCTGCGATCCCTATCTTGATGACGGCAGCCTTCGTCAGGTTCAGGTGCGGAAATGGTATCCTGTTTCATGCGATGAAAAGCGCCCTGTCGTAGTAGCCTCTCACGGCTCCTGCGGCACTATCGACAACAACATTTCTCTTTACCGCGAGCTGGCAAGTCATGGGTATACCGTCCTTGCAGTGGCGCATCCCGGTCAGGCAGCAGGTATGACCTGTGAAGACGGCAGGACTATCGGCCCCGCAGGCGTTTTTATGAAGCAGGTTTCTGCCGTACAGCCCGACAAGGATCCCGAATATGCCTTTGATGTGTACAGGGAATGGATGGATATACGGACTGCTGATCTTAACGCGGTCATGGATGACTGCCTTTCTGATGATCAGAATACGGAGTTTATCGTAATGGGACATTCTCTCGGCGGCTCTGCAGCGTATGCCATGGCAAGGATAAGAAATGATGTTGTGGGATGTATCGCGCTTGAATCGCCCTTTATGTACGATATCAAGGGCGTTTCGGACGGCAGATTCATTTTTGATGAGCGCGGTTATGATATCCCGCTTCTGAATATCTATTCGGATTCAGGCTATCCCCGTCTGGAGCAGATGCAGGCCTATGCGAACAATGTGAGATTTCTGGAGAATGCACCCGGGTGGAATATATACTACGAGGGCGTGGGGCATATGGGGCTTTGTGACCTGTCCATAGCGTCACCGCTCCTCGCCTCGCTTCTTGACGGCAGGTTCCAGACTGCGGATGCTTATGAGCAGCTTGAGAAAATGAATGCGGACTGTCTGGAGTGGGCAGAGAGTATAGAGAAGCGCTGAATAATATGCATCCGTGTATCTTTCCCCGCCGAAGGCGGAGAAAGATACATCAAATCAGTGATTTCATAGATATCATAACAGATCGGCAGCAGTCGTTTTGACGCGACTGCTGCCGGTAAATTTATTTATCATCCTGTCCGAGATCGAGCCGCTGGCGCTTTACAAGCTCGGCGAAAAAGCCGTTTTTCTTGATAAGCTGATCATAGGTCCCGTCCTCGATGATGCTTCCGCCGTCAAGAACGAGTATCCTGTCGCAGTTTCGTATCGTGGAAAGTCTGTGCGCGATTATGATACGGGTGCAGCCCATTTTGTCGAGAGCCTCGGATATCTGCTTCTGTGTCTTGTTGTCAAGGGCGCTGGTGGCCTCGTCGAACATCAGAAGTCTTGGCTTTGAGACGATGGCGCGTGCGATCATAAGGCGCTGTTTCTGCCCGCCGGAAATGCCGCCCTGTCCTTCGGATATGATCGTATTCATACCCATGGGCATTGCGCGGATATCATCCGCGATGCCCGCGGTCTCTGCGGCAGCCCATGCATCGTCGAGCGTCATCTGCGGAGCGGATATCAGGATATTCGAGGCGATATCTCCCTGAAAGAGGCCGCCGTTTTGTATGACTGCGCCGATCTTTCTGCGCAGGGTACATAGATCGAGCCTTGTCATATCCTTGCCGTCGTAGTAGATGGCACCGCGCTCGGGCTTTTCAAAGCCCAGCAGCAGGCGCATCAGCGTTGATTTGCCGCAGCCTGTCCTGCCGACTATCGCAACATATTCGCCTGCGCGTATCTTGAAGGACACATTGTCTATCACATAGGGGGTGTTGTCACGGTAGCGAAAGCTTACATTGTTGAGCTCAATGCTGCCGTTTATCCTTGTGACTATCTCCCTGTCCTCGGAAACCTCGGGTTCGGCCTTCAGGAAGGGTTCCGCCATTTCAAGGATGGGGCGTATGCGTGCAACGGAAAGAGCGCTTGCCGAAAGTGAGGAGAATGCACCCATTACCGAAGCATATGCCGCATTGAACGCAATATATGACGACGGATCCACATTGCTCTGCACTGCAAGAAAGTACAGCACGATAGTTGAAACCAGTGAGATGCCCGTTCCTATAACGCTGTTGATCTTCAGGAACATAGGTGGGTTATAGGTGTATTCCGCACCCTCCGCATAGAGGTCCATCCACTTGGAAAATATCCTCTTTTCAGCGCCCGAAAGCTTGATCTTCTGTACGCCTGTGATTATGGAATAGGTCATGCCCGATTCCTTTGCGGTCACATCCATTTCAAGCTTGGAGATACGCATCTGCACCAGTGATGATACGATACTGAATACGGTGGTTATCACTATGATTATCATTGATGGTGCAACAAGCGAAGGCGCAAAGCTGAATATCTGAGGGATAAACAGCAGTGATGAAAGGGATGAAAGTCCTGTGGAGAATACCATGCCTATGAGCAGTGTGCAGAGTGTGTTCACCGAGGAGGAACGGCTTGTAAGCTCGCCCGCGCTGTATTTTCTGAAAAAATCCGCAGGCAGGGACATTACGCGCATCATCATCGATGCCTCAACACCCACCGAGGTCTTCGTCTGGATCCTGCTCATGAGCATTCCTCGTATGGATGTGAAAAGCTGTGAGGAAAGCAGGGTACACAAAAGGCAGACTGAGATAGCCACGAGCATATCGTTGCGCCCGCTTGTGAGCACAGGGCCTGTGAGCGCCTTTGTGACGCGGGGAATGAGCAGTCCCACAACAGTTACCGCCAGTGTTGACGCTATGATGACGAACATATCGTTCATGGTGAGGCAGTCGTTCATGTACTTCAACAGGTCGGGAATGCCTATCTTTCTGAGGGGCAGCGGCTTGTAAAAGCAGTATGCATCCAGTTCGAGAGATGCTGCTGTCTTTGTGTTCAAGCGCACCTTTTTGCCCGTATTTGCATCACGGTAGTAATACCCCGTGATCGTGTCGGGCAGGAGCGCCACATGACTGCCGCTCTCCTTTAATCTGCCGAGTATGGGGCCGTATGCATCCCTGTACCACCCTTCTTTCAGCTCGATGTTTCGGCGCATGAGCCCGTAGGGGCGCAGGCAGAAATCAAGCTGGTCGTCCGGCCCGGTTATGGAGGACGGTACATCCACAGGCTTGAGGTGATAGTATTTGAGCACATCGTCTATGGCCTGCTTTGTCACAAACCTTTCGTCACCCATTTTGACCGCTGTGCGCTTGCCCATTACCACGCCTGCCGTGCGCAGGAAGGATTCCTCAAAGAGCTGCTGATCCAGTTCTTTTCGCTGATTTATCTGGTCTTCAAACCAACCCATTCCGGATCCTCCTTACTCGCTCGTAACAAGCTCTGCATATCTGCCGCCGATGGCCATGAGCTGATCGTGTGTACCGCGCTCTACTACCTTGCCCTCATCAAGGACAATTATCTCATCGCAGTCCCTTATGGTGGAAAGCCTGTGGGCGATAACGATACAGGTGATGCCCCTGTCCTTGATGGCCTTGACCACATCATATTCCGTTTTGGCATCAAGGGCACTGGTGGCCTCGTCAAGGATTATCATCGAGGGATCCTGTGCAAGGACGCGGGCGATCTCCAGTCTTTGTCTCTGCCCGCCCGAAAAATCCCTTCCGCCCGAAAGCAGCTTGTAGCGGTAGCCGCCGTCGCGCTGCATGATATCCTCATGTATCTGGGCATCTCTTGCGGCGAGTATCATCTCAAAATCCTGTATGGATTCATCCCACATTTTTATGTTGTTCGCAATGGTGTCCTCAAAAATGATGATATCCTGATCCACAACAGCAAGCGAACCGGTCATCACATTTCTGTCTATCTCGTCGCGTGTGCGGCCGTCGAAGAGTATCTCGCCGCTCCATGGATTGTAAAGTCCGGAGATCAGCTTTGAAAGCGTGGATTTACCGCAGCCCGAGGTACCCACGAATGCTATCCTGCTGCCGGGCTCGGTGGTCATGGAAAAATTCTCGATAAGAGGCGGGGAAAGCTTTGAGTAGCCGAAGGTCACATTCTTCATTTCTATCTTTCCTGTGAGCTTTTCGAGAGAGCCTGTATCTGTTTCTTTTGTGGGCTTTTCCATTACATTCACATCTGTGGGATAGTTCATTACATCCTCAACGCGCTCCATCTGTGTGCGCATTTCCTGTATGGTCTGTCCTGCGGAGACAAGCGTCATTGCAGGGGACATAAAGGAGGTGAGAAAGCCCTGGAATGCGGTGATGGAACCCAGAGTGAAGTCGTAGTTTATCGCATACCATACACCCACTACTATGACAGCATCGTTTGCAAGGGTGCTGAAAAATGTCGGTATCATGCCTATGAGCTGATTTGTTCTGGTCATCTCCACATCCTGAGCATTTACGGATGCCTGATAGCCTGCCCATTTCTGGAAAAAACCGTTTTCCGCGCCGCTTGCCTTTATTGTCTCCACCATTTCCACACCTGCCACGGTGGTCGATGCAAGCATACCGCTGTCGCGCATCTGCACACGGGTGGTGTTTATCCTCTTCCGGGAGATGATCCTTGAAACGGCGATATTTATAAGCAGAGCCGTCAGACCGATTATTGTCAGCATCGCGCTGTTGCGTACCATTATCGCAAAATAGAATATCATCATCACGGTATTGAGCGCAAGCGGCGCAAGGGTGTTCACAAGCGTGGAGGAAATGGTCGCATTATCGCTCTGGCGCTGCTGTATGTCGCCCGCCATGCGCTGGGAGAAAAACTCCATCGGCATATGCAGCACCTTCCACATATATGTGTTGCTGCCGATTATGGCCATTTTTCCGTTTATCTTCAGCGAATACACGGTCTGCGCCCATGAAACTATTATTTCAAGCACTGCAAGTCCGCTGAGTATTGCGATAAACGGCATCAGCCAGTCAGGATTCTGCCCAGTGAGCAGTCTGTCCATGAATATCTTGGACATGACGGGGTTTATCACACCTAAGAATTCGGTTATTATCGTGGTGAGCATCACAAAGATGACCGCAGCACCCGCGCCGATGAGCCTTTGCTTTGCGTAGCGCAGCATACTCTGCGGCTTGCCGCTAGGCACAAAATCCTCCGTGGGGACAAAATAGAGTGTGACACCCGTGAAGGAGCGGTCAAACTCCTCCATACCCACCTTGACAAAGCCTCTTGCAGGATCGTTTATATAGGCATACTTGCCCTTAAAGCCGTTTAGCACAACGAAATGGTTGAAATTCCAGTGGATTATACAGGGAAAGCAGCCCTTTTCTTTGAGCGTTTCGGGGGAGCGGCGGTAGCCTGCCACCTCAAATCCGTAGGCCTTGCCTGCCTTGACGATATTGATGGCCGTTGAGCCGTCGCGGGAAACGCCGCAGTCCGAGCGCACCTTTTCAAGGGGGAGCCATTTCCCGTAGTAGGCAAGGATCATTGCAAGAGAAGCTGCGCCGCATTCAAGGGCTTCAAGCTGCATTATCACAGGCACCTTTGCCGTACCCTTGTCAACGGGCTTGTTTATTTTTTTGCTCATTACAGGATCTCTCCGATCATTTCAGCAGGAAGCTTATTGGTGAGATGCTCTCTACCACCACGCTTGCATCATATTTCCCGTCGGGCAGAGTTGTGGTGCAGTATGCTGTCTCTCTCCCGAATTCATCCTTGGATACCTCGGCGATCTTTGTCTGTGTATCCTCTGCGCGTACTGTCATGCCGACCATGACTGTGCCGGGCTTTGCGTCGTACATCATAAGCTCCATCTTGCCGTTTGTCACAACAGCGGTAGCCTCCTCATAGGTCTCGAGCTGGCCTACGCATGACCAGGCGATAAGCCCCGCAAGCAGTATGATCACTGCCGCGAGCAGGAGCCATATCCCCGGATTTGTCACCTTGAGATATGATGTGAGCTGCTCGGGTGATGATATCCTGTCAAGGGATTTCTGCCTGAATATCTGTTTTCTTTCCTCTGCCATTTTGCTCCTCCGATCTGAGAAAGTGCTGAAATGCATATGCATTTATGTGTTTTCGCTTCCATACGCGGGGAAGATATTATCTGCTATTTTACAAGGGATATTTCTATTCCCACCACGCCGTATTTTTCCTGCTGCGCTCTTGTGTAGTAGGCTTCCATATCCGCTGCTTTGGCACTTGCAATATCATCCTTTGTATACCCGCATCGAAGCAGCGGCAGCTTTGCATAAAGCGTTTCAAACGAATCGAAAATATGCAGCGCTGTTACTGTCGCTTCAAGAGTGCGTGTGCTGTCCTCGGTGCATATGAAAACTATCGTATCGCCCTGCCGCAGCTTTCTTCGCTTTTCATCATACAGCCGCAGCTCTATGGTCTTTGTTCCGTCTGCGATCATTTCAAACGGCGAAAGGTCGAGCCTCATCGTGTGTGTCATAATACTGCGAGCCTGTATATCGTCTGTGTGTAGATAAGGATATCCTTTTTGAGTTCTTCTAAGCCGATGAATTCATCCGCACCGTGCATATTGTTGATATCCTCCCACTGTGCCCCGAATGCAACGCCGTTTTCTGTGTCATGTACATAGGTGCCGCCGCCGATGGCAAGGCATCTGCCCTTTAGTCCCGTGCATTCCTCATATACCGAGAGGAGCGTCTGTACGAGTTCTCCCTTTTCATCGGCTCTGTGGGGCTCGCTTCTGAGCAGCACCTTTCCCGTACCGCGGCTGTTTTTGTCAAGTATATCCGTTACCTCGCAGCTTTTGTGCGTAACAGGCAGCCTTGTGTCGGTAAGAAATACAGCTCGGCCGTCTTTGCAGTCTGCGACTGAAAGCACCGAGGTAAGACCGCCTGAGATATCATCGCTCATGGCGATGCCTGCAGAGCGTCCGTCTGTTTCGCCGAAGGGGTACATAGCCGAGAGCATACGCACCATTTCAGCAAGCTCTCCCTGAACGGGAAGCTCGCAGAGAAGTGACATCAATGCCGTGAGCGCGTTGCAGCCCTGTTCGGGGGTGGATGCATGTGCGCCCTTTCCGACAGCGGTGACGGTCACTAAGCCGTTTTCTTCCTTTATGCTGAAGCGCACGCCTGTATCAGCGGCGTTTCTTTCATTTATAAGCTGTGCTGCCTTCTCGGCGAGTGAGGCCTTGAGCACAGCCTCCGCTCTTTCAGGTACTGCATTTACAACGCTGCCGCCTGTGAGTGAAACAAGCTGTTCGTCACCATATGCTCCCGAATACTCATAGCGCACCATGCCCTTTTCGGCGGTGATAACGGGAAAATCCGCATCGGGAGTGAAAAGCAGCGGTGGAAAACTTTCCTTTGTAAGGTAGTATTCTATATCCTTTGAGCTGTTTTCCTCGTTGCTGCCAAGTATCAGGCGGACATTTCTCTTTATGGGCAGTCCCATATCCTTTATTATGCGCATCGCTGTGATTACCGCCGCAGCAGGTCCCTTGTCGTCGATAGCGCCCCTGCCGTAGAGCCTGTTATTTCTGATATCGGCTGTGAATGGATCGCTCGTCCAGGTCTGGCCTGCAACGGGGACAACATCCAGATGGCAGAGTATTCCCACCTCAGCGGGGCTGTCATTGAATGAGGCAGTGATAACATAATTTTCATGGTTTTTCACCACGAATTCATCCTCCAGAGTCTCGGCAGCAAATCTCAGCACATTTGCACAGTCCCTGCCGAAGGGAGCACTGTCCTCTGCCTCACTCTGTATGCTGGGGAATGAGATGAGCTCCGAAAGCAGCATCACAGCACTGTCCAGATACTCCTCTGCTTTTTTTCTGAAAGTTTCTATCATAACATATCACCTTTATAATTTGCTTGATCAACGCCGTTCACCTGTGTCTGTGCATATACCAGCGGTATGCGGGAAAAACGCAAAGTCCCGCAGCGAGTATGGCGGTGAATATGAAGATCATCGCTGTCTGAAGATCATCGGGAGCAAGTATTATCCCGTGGATTATCGAGCCTCTGTTTATAAACATATTGAAGGCAAGAAACGCCATTATGCACACTGTGGTGCAGTTGTAAAGCATTCTGTTGAAGCCGCAGGAGCAGTATATCCTCACCGTCGCGAACAGACCGAGTATAACGCTCAGTGCCATCAGTGCAAGATGCATCAGCATCATAAAATGATCGAAGAGCATTACACAGCTCCATGAGTAATAGTAGGGCATTGCTATGAGGAGATGTACTGTGGTGATAAGCTGCGGCAGCAGTCCGCCGCCGAACAGTAGCGCATAATAGCGGCGTGCGTATTTCCGGCGCTTTCTTTCATGTGCCGCTTCTTGACGCTCCTCGCGGGATATGAGCTCTTCGTCTGTCAGGATGTTTATTGCATTT
>CAMHMM010000060.1 GCA_946186215.1 uncultured Ruminococcus sp.
CCTATCCTTTGCTTTATTCTGATCATTAGTAAGAGTATGATTAGGCGATGCTTTATATATTGCGGATTTTTTAATTTCTGTTTCACTTAAAAACAGCTTTGGATTATCTATTCTAAGTTTGTTCCATAAACATCCGAATAAAACTGGTGTTTCTTCATCATTAAAGTATTTTCGCTGCGGATTGAATCTTCCGTTTACTAAAATAACTGAAGGCATGGCTAAACAATAATTGATCAATCTGTTTTCAATATCAAGTGTCATAGATTTCTGGAACAGTCCATTGCCAATAATATATAGTGTTGGTATTACCCGTTTACCGTCTTTATCTTTGGCATTAGCCATTTTGTGCTGCCAATTATCCTTATGTCGGTCATCTGCTGCCGCAGCCCAATGCTCGCTTTGACGTCTTACAGCGTTCTCCGCTTCACCTACATATATGTGATATGTTCCATTTAATTCATCTGCTTTGTCTTTCCAAGCATGAAGATAAACTACCGGATAGTCCAATAATAAATATGCCTGATTCCCTTTCTCTTCTTTTATACGATCAGCCAAATTATCCAGATATCCCGATTCCTCTTTACATTTAAAAATCACAAGATCATGTTTTCCCATTATTTGCAGTCCTTTCGTAGTATTATTGTAGATACACTGATATTTTATCCAAATGTTTATCGTGTTAATGGTGATTGAATTGACTTTTCCTATTCAATTTATATAATTACTCATACTTGGCTGATACGATGAGAGAGTTTACAAGCTATCTGATCGTCCTCTCATACTATCGCCAAAAAAAAGTGACAACAGCTTAAAAATGTGGTATAATTGATATATGAACAAACACAACATACTGCAGTAATATTATACACCAAAACAGCTTAAAATGTCAACAGAAATCAATTTTCAAAAATCACCCTCAAAATCATCTAAGGAGCCATTAAACATTCAAACATGATATTGGAAATTGCAGTTTTGGAATGTTTTCGTATTTTGAAGAACTTAGCTATGAGCCTTATGATGTCAAACACAAACAACAGCCGTAATGGACACAGCAAGAAAACGCTGAATACCGGCACCGAAATATTTCGCCCCCGCTTGCAACGGGGGCGAAAAAATTATTTGTAAACATCCATTATTGCGTCAACGATGGTATCTGAGAACCATGTGCAGTTCTTTCTGTCAAAGATACCGAAAAGCTCATTTCCGGACTCGTAATAGCCGTTGTCCCACCATACACAGGGAACACCGTTTTCCTTTGCCGTGGAGAGATATTTTGTCACCCATCTTGCAACATCCTCAGCGTTGCCGTCCTTGTTTACGGCACCGAATTCGGTAATGATAACAGGGATATCCCTGTCAAGGAAGTTCTGGCGCAGGTCGTTGAAGAGCCAGTCTATCTCCTCATCCTTTGAGCCGTCCCATGTGAATATCTCGGAAGCATTTCCGGGGCTGTATGTGAAGACATAGGGAGTGTATGCGTGAATGGAGAATGCAATATGAGCATCATCGGGGACAGTCACATTCATCATGGCCTTGTTCACGCTGCTGGACGCATAGGTCGTCACAAGAAGGAGTCTGTTCTCGTTGTTGCCGCCCGTTGCGCGTACAGAATCGATAAATTTCTGGTTCATCTGATCAACACAGCGCCAGCCCTCGGGCTTTCCGCCGCTCCATTCCTCGGGGCTGCCCTTTACTCTGGGCTCGTTGAGCCCCTCGAATACGAGATGATCTCCGTAATCCTTAAAGTTCTCCGCTACCTGCGTCCATATCGCACCTATCTCTTCAAGAGAAACCTCGATATGCTCATCATCGGGTATCCTCCACTTTTCCTCATGGTGAGAATCAAGGATGACATACATATCATCATCTATGGCGTAATTAACTACCTCCTGCACCCTCTGCATCCACATGGAATCAATATCATAATCGGGTGCGGCACCGAGGTGCCCGTCCCAGGTAACGGGTATTCTGATGGTATTAAATCCCTTTGCGGCAATCGCATCCACCATCTCCTGCGTGGTCTTCGGATTGCCCCATGATGTCTCACTGGTAATGCCCGTACCGTTGGCATCAAGGGAATTGCCCAGATTCCAGCCCACTGTCATTTCGGAGATGAGCGCCGCAGGGGCGATATCCCTTACCTCTCCCTGACGCGAAAGGTCCTTTGTTTCTTCCTTTGCCGCCTCAGTCTGGGCAGCCGCAGTCGTTTCCTCGGTCTGAACTGCCGGAGCAGTCTCGGCAGGCGCTCCCTTGCAGCCTGTCATGATGAGCATAGTGAGCAAAAGTGCGATATTTACTCTTTTCTTCATTTTCTTTCCTCCTGTTGTTTTCTTATTATCAGCTCGGCGATACAGCATGGTATTATCCCGATAACGTAGCACAAAAGATCGATATATGAAAAGCCTGTCCCGATAATTATCCTGAGCAGCGTGTTCTCTATGCCCAATTTGTCACAGAAGCCCCACAGCTGCAAAAGCTCAACAGCAAACGAAAATATCAGTATCGCTGCCGGCAGGACAAGAGCTTTTTCCGGCTTCTCGGGAGATATCGTCCTTGCAAGCGTGTACAAAAGCATCACCACAAGCACATCTCCCAGATAGCTGCGCACCCAGCCGTGAGCATACATCCCTATGAATATCTCCGTTATGAGCAGTACAGCAGTGCATATGCCGTATATCAGTCTTTTCACAGCAGTGCCAGCATATCCGCGGGATTATCCGCCGCCTTTACCTTTTCAAAGGCATTTGTGATAATGCCTTTTTCATCTATGATATATGTGGTACGCACCACACCCATAGTCACCTTGCCGTAGTTTTTCTTTTCCTTCCACACATCGTAAAGCATGATCGCGGTTTTCTCCGTATCCGAAAGCAAGACAAAGGGAAGGCCGTATTTTTCCGCAAATTTTTCGTGGGACGAAACGCTGTCCTTGCTGATACCAATAACAACGGCGTTTTTCTTTTCAAATTCTCCGTTCAGTCCGGCAAATCCCACCGCCTGCTTTGTGCAGCCCGATGTGTTGTCCTTTGAATAGAAGTAGAGGACAACTTTTTTGCCCTTAAATTCAGAAAGTGATCTTAATTTCCCGCTGCTGTCGGGCAGTGTGAAGTCGGGAGCCTTTATTCCTGTTTCAAGCATTTTTTCACCTCATATGATCAGATCATCAAAACGGTTCAGCAATTTCCCGTGTATACATATCTGAGCTTTTCGCGGGCGATATCCGCAAGATGATAGATCAGCCCCACATCCGTAGGCGGTCTGTCCTGCATCTTGTACATAGGGAAAAAGCGCGATATATGCAGCGGGATATCCCTGCCGATAGTATTTGCGTTTTCGTCCGTTAGCTCCGATATCCAGCCGCTTATATTCCTCATCTCATCCTCGCTGTCGTTTTCCCCGGGGATGATAAGCGTGGTTATCTCCACATGGCAAAGCTGTACAGCACGGCTTATAAAGCGTTTCACCGTTTCAAGGTCGCCCTTTGCGATATCCCTGTAAAATCTTTCAGTAAAACCTTTAAGGTCGATATTCATAGCATCAATATACGGAGCGAGTTCCTCGAGCACCCAAAGCTGTGCATTCCCGCTGGTCACAAGGATATTTTTCATCCCCCGCCGCTTTATTTCCATTGCCGTGTCCCTGACAAATTCATACCCCGCAAGAGGCTCGTTATAGGTAAAGACAGCGCCGATATTTCCGCGGCTTATGCATTTTTCCGCCAGATCAGCGATATCCTTCGGAGAATACTCCTGCGCGGCATTTTCGTACAGCATAGCTTCATCCGACCACGATATACTGTGATTCTGACAGAACAGGCACCGCAGTGTGCAGCCGTAGCTTCCCACGGAAAGGACATATTTTCCCGGGCAGAACCTGCGCAGCGGTTTTTTCTCCACGGGATCAAGTGCAACAGAAGTTACCCTGCCGTAATTTGCGGGGATGATCTTACCATTCCGGCACATACGCACGCCGCAGAAGCCCCGCTTTCCCTCTTCTATCCTGCAGCTGCGAAAACAGACCTTGCATTCGGACATAGGCTGCCTCCTAAAAGTGGCGCACCACTTCAAACCGTTCAAGACGATAGTCATCCTTCGGAGAGATGCCGCCCTTCTGCATGGCAATGCTTATCTGCTGCGATACCGTATCCACTCCGTCAAGGTCGGGCAGGAGCAGACCGCGCCTGAATCCGCATGAAACTATAACGCCGTACCGTTTCACATCAAGCTTGTCGGGACTGTCTATCTCCTCGGGCTCTCCTAAAATATCCACATTTATTTCAAGAAGATCAAGCTCATCCTCCGTTATGGGATCAAACCGCGGATCGCGTGTCGATGCACTTATCGCATTGGCTATTATCTCCTCTGCAATGCATTTTTTTGTAGGAGCGATAGTGCCGATGCAGCCCCTTAACTGCCCGTTT
Organism: uncultured Ruminococcus sp.; assembly: GCA_946186215.1. Lineage (GTDB taxonomy): Bacteria > Bacillota > Clostridia > Oscillospirales > Ruminococcaceae > Huintestinicola. The sequence goes on from CAMHMM010000060.1 coordinate 4,421, forward strand.
TTATGTATGGAAACAAATGCTCCCGCACGGTCTTTAAGCATTTTTTCGGGAAGCGTTTTCGGCGGCTTTATCACCGCCCTGTTTTTCACATAGCTTTCCACGCTCTCCCATGCAAGGCGGACATATTCATCGCAGGCAGATCTTTTCTCCGCATAACGCTCTGTCATCTTTTCGGTGAATACATCAAGGAAGTGTCTGCTCTCATCTGCACCCATCGGATAATACGAGCATATCCCGTAACCCACGCCTGTAACATCCTCATGAGAATAAAAGCGCGGCTTTACCGAAACGCCATCAAGCGCTCCGGCCATCATCACAAAGGAGCGGTGTCCGCATTCTGCCGCTCTTTCACAGAAGCCCTCATCAAATTCGAGCAGCTCGCCGAAAGCGCCCCGTGAGCAGACATCCATCACTCTTTTATCATATTCGGGGCCTTCCGCTGCAAACCCGTAGGGGCCGTATTCCTGCAGCTTGTGGGAAAGATCGCCGCTTGCAACATAGGCTATGCGTTTTCCAGATCTGTCCGCTGCCTGCTTTATGAACTGTCCAAGACGGTAGTGCTCGGTCAGCGCCATTCCTGACAGACCTATGCGTACTGCTTTGAAGGCATTGTATTTTTTTGTTATGAAGTACAGCGGCACCATAGTCCCGTGATCGAGAGCGGGATCTCTCTCCCCCATCGTTCCCGCAGGAAACCCCTCGTCGCCGCAGATATGGATAAGCTCGCTTACAAGCTCCGTATCATACTCCACATCAAAGCTCACATCGGGCGCGCCGAACCTTGCAAAGCTGCCCCGCGCCCGTCTGCCCGGAGAGATATGGAAATAATCCCCGTACATCACCGAATGGGGGCTTGAAATGATGATCGTATCAGGCTCCAGAGCGGATATCTCAGAAGCGACTGCCTCATATGAGCGTATCGTCCTTTCAACCTGTGCTTCGCTGCCTCTGCCTACCTGCGGCACGATCATCGGCGGATGGGGCACGATAAATGCTCCGACTATTCCCATTTTCACCTCTCCCTTCCGGATTTTTGTATATTATAACATATTTTCGCATCTATATCAAGTGGATTTTACACTTTTCCACGATATATCATCAAATCTTTCCCGTCCGTTCATTTTTGTTAAGGCCACAAGAAACCGAACGCCTCCCCCGCAGCTGCGGAGAAGGCGATGGTGCATATTACTGATCAGTCGTCATTATCATGTCCGTTTTCGATAGCAACAGCCTTTTTCAGCACCTGTTTGAAATCATCGCTGTAGCCGATCGTTTTGAGGTCTCTGCTGTCGATCTCGGTAAGGCGTTTATACGCATTGTTAAGGGATACATTTTCCGCTGTCTGCTCGTGCTTCATAGCCATTGCAGCCTCTGCAACACAGGAAGCGAACTTGAACTGAACGCCTGCATCCTTATACTTGCAGTAATTAGCTGCCTTTACGGTCACGCTCGAAAGGAGAGATTTCTTCTCGCCGGGGTTTTTAAAGCGCATCTTTACCGTGCAGATGTCGGTCTTGTTGCCAGATGACTTCTGATATTTCAGTGAGTCTGCTGCGCTCTTTGTGCGCTTTATCTCATACATTACGGTAACGCTCTGGCCTGCGCCCATATCCGCAGCATCCTTCTGGTCGTTGGAGAAATCCTCGTTTTCAAGGCGGCGGCTCTCATAGCCTACGAGACGGTAGCTGTCAACGAGAGTGGGATTGAATTCGACCTGGAACTTGACATCATCTGCTGCAGTGATGAGTGTTGATCTTCTTTCATCCACCAGCACCTTTGTTGCTTCCTCTGCGCAGTCTATATAGTGATAATTTCCGTTGCCGTCCTTTGCAAGTGCTTCCATCTTGTTGTCCTTGAGATTGCCTGTGCCCACACCGAGAACCGTGAGATAAACGCCTGTGTCACGCTTTTTGCTGATAAACTTTGAAAGCTCATCCTTATCGGAGATACCCACATTGAGGTCGCCGTCTGTTGCAAGGATAACGCGGTTGCTGCCGCCCTTGATATAGTGGTCGGCTGCTATCTCATATGCCATATTGATGCCTGCCTCGCCATTGGTGCAGCCGTCGGCATAGAGTGAATCCGCAATATCCGAAAGGCACTTTTTCATGCTGCCCTTTGCGCCTGAAACTACCACTCTTTCCTCACCTGAGTATGTAACAACGGAAATTGTGTCGTTGGCGGAAAGCTCATCGGAAAGCTTCTTTAACGAATCACCCACAAGCTCGAGCTTGTCAGAGCTGTCCATAGAGCCGCTTACATCCACAAGAAAAACAAGGTTGGAATCGGGTTCCTTTTCAAGATCCTTTGTCTGTATGCCAAGCATGAGAAGCTGTGCATCCTTGTTCCAGGGGCAGTCGGAAAGCTCATAGGTAACGGTAAATTTCTGCTTCTGGGGCTGAACATAGTTATAATCGAAGTAGTTGAGGAACTCCTCTGTGCGCACAGAATCCTGTGTGGGCATCCTGCCGCTGTTTATCATTCTTCTTGCATTTGCGTAGGATGCAGTGTCCACATCTGCGGAAATAGTGGAAAGAGGCGAATCCGATGCCTTTTTGTAGTTATTTTCCTCATAGTGGGAGTATTCCTCGACAGGCGGATCATAGGGAATGTATGCATAACCCTTCGTGCTTGCACCGGTATTGGCCATGGCGGGCACTGCCGCTGCATAAACAGCAACGGATGCATCGTCTGCTTCATACTCGGGTTCATATTCTTCTTCCACTTCCTCACCCACGCAATCGGAGACCTCTATCCTGCGGCGCTGCTTTATAGTAACAGTGTTTGATGCGGCACTGAGGATGCGGCGGTCATTGTAATCATAGGTAACGGCTTTGACCATACATTCCGTACCGTCTGAGTCCCCGCTGTCAAGATCGGAAAGATAGATATAATTGGTAGCTGATTTGCCGGCAAGCCTGAAGCTGTTCCCGCTCTTTACATAGACATAGTAAAGCAGGGCATTTTCCACCTCTGTCCATTTAAGGGTGCCGCCGTAGGCGGAGTAGTAATAATACTTGTCATCAAAGCTGAGCTTTGGGCTGGCGGAAATAAAATCCTTATAGATCGCACTTGATCTGTTGGTGGTCATAGGTGTGGTATATTCTATTTCCTTACATTCCACATCCTTTGCGAGCACACTCGCAGCAAGCGTTCCTGTGATCACTCCTGCCGCAGCAAAAGCTGCGATCCTTGAAATAGTTTTCTTATACATACGCATCCATTTCCCCGTGGGGAAATGCCCTCCTTTCTGTATCGGAAATCACTTGTAAATTTCCCTCTCTGATATTAATACAACTCAGAGAGGGAAAATATTTCACTTATCTAAAAAAAATCTCAAAAAATTTTTTGATCAGAAAAACCTCACGCACGAAAAGCGCGATATATCCGGCGTTTTCCTTACTTTATCTCGTTGTGATGCTGCTGGAGAGACATTACACCGAAGTGGCGGTTTTCCTTGATCGCCCTGATGCCCTCTGCACTTGCCTTGGCTGCTGCCATAGTGGTGATATAGGGTATGCGGTGACGGATAGCCGATTTTCTGATGTAGCTGTCGTCATAAGCGCTGGTCTTTCCTGCAGGAGTATTGATGATGAGCTGTATATCACCGTTTGCAATGCCGTCGGCGATATTCGGTCTGCCGCCCTCATAGAGCTTGAATATCTTGGAGCAGCTGATGCCTGCATCATGTATCATCTCATAAGTCCTGCCGGTTGCAAGGATGTTGAAGCCCAGCTCGGAGAAGCTCCTTGCGATGTCGATAAGCTCTGGCTTATCTCTGTCACATACGCTGAGAAGGACTGTGCCCTCCTGAGGAAGCTTTGTCTGTGCTGCCTCCTGTGCCTTGAAATATGCTTCGCCGAAGGAGGGAGAAATACCCAGAACTTCGCCTGTGGAGCGCATCTCTGGGCCGAGAACGGGATCCACCTCGGGGAATGAGCTGAACGGGAACACTGCTTCCTTAACACCGTAATGATTGATCTGCCTGTCATGCAGCTCGGGAACAGGTGAGGGCTTGCCTGTGATCTCGGATGTGATGATCTGTGTTGCGATCTGCACCATGTTTATGCTGCAGACCTTTGAAACGAGGGGAACTGTTCTGGATGCGCGGGGGTTTGCTTCGAGAACATAAACTGTGTCGCCCTCTATTGCATACTGCATATTCATAAGACCGCGGACATTCATCTCAACAGCGATCTTCCTTGTGTATTCCTTGATGGTCTCGATCTGCTTTGCACTGAGGTTCTTTGCAGGGAGTATGCACGCAGAGTCGCCGGAATGCACGCCCGCAAGCTCGATATGCTCCATAACTGCGGGAACGAAGCAGTTCGTTCCGTCGGATATCGCATCAGCCTCGCACTCGGTAGCGTGATTGAGGAATCTGTCGATAAGGATAGGTCTGTCGGGTGTTACGCCTACCGCAGCGGACATATAGACCTTCATCATTTCGTCGTCGTGAACTATCTCCATGCCTCTGCCGCCGAGAACATAGGAAGGACGCACCATAACGGGGTAGCCTATGCGGTTTGCAATCTCAAGAGCCTCATCCACATTTACAGCCATTCCGGATTCGGGCATGGGGATGCCGAGCTTGTCCATCATAGCGCGGAAGTGGTCTCTGTCCTCTGCAAGATCGATGGTCTCGGGAGTTGTGCCGAGGATATTTACGCCGTATTTTTTCAGGT
>CAMHMM010000061.1 GCA_946186215.1 uncultured Ruminococcus sp.
ATAAGGCAGACAGACCTTTCGTCATATGCGATCTTTCGTTTGTATCAGCGAAGTGAATTATTCAGTGTTTTCAAAAGACGCTCTTTGATGCATGGCACCAAAGAGCGTCTTTCAGTTTGCATAATCCTGCAGCATACCGCTGTAAACAAAGCGGGCACAGGGTATCGTCATAAAGTGTATCGGCTGGGTTATATCCTCAAAAGCATCCTCTGAAACGATGCCGTTGTTGACAAGCATTGCGCGGACAAATTCCGAGCAGTAATAATGCCTGTCCTGACGATGGTTTATCTTCAGCGCTGCAAGGAACAGTCCGAGATAATTGTAGTGATACATCTCACGATGAGAGGACATATCTGATATCGTGGCAGACAGCTTTTCATAATTCTGCGCGGGTATGGTCAGCTCGAATATCATCACCCTTGTCTTGAAGAAGCGCCTGAAGGTGCCATAATGAGGGGATTCATGAACAAAGCCGCCAATAAACGGGTTTTTGGGAAATATCCTGCCGAAGGAATACATCCTGTCAAGTCCCTTGTCAAGGCTGATGGATGAATGATTGAAATACGCTCCCGTTACCGCTTTGAGAATGCGTGAAAGTAATGTTCCCGTCTGTGAAAGAATGACATAGACCTTTTTGGTGTCGCTGTTAATATTGCTACGCAATGCAAGTGATGTCTGCTCAGCTGTGCTTAGCTCGAAGGACATTTCTTTGCCTCCCTGTGAGATACTGTCTTAAAAAGGATGACCGTTCATACGGTGTTTCCGCAACCTTTTTAATTCTACACCTTTTTGCACGGTAAATCAATACCATACTATGTACAAAAATGGGAATAACAAAAAATCGTCACAAGGCACAAATACAGCGCATAAAAACTGTGTATCATAACAAATGCAGAGATGATACAACCGGCATGCCTGCCCCGCTCAGTACCTTACCACATACCGCACAGGCGTACCATAGCATTGTTCGGTCTCAATCACGGCAAACGAATCTGTCATGATGACCGCCGCCATACCGTTGCCGAGTACTGCTTCAAGCGCTTCTCTCACAGTGCATCTGCGGCCGTCCAGCTTCGTGTCATACGCCATGACAGAGCACAGGCCGGCAAGCTCTTTTTCAGTGAGCATCTGCATCAGCTCACTTTCAGAAGCGGGCTTTGCCAGAACTATCCTTTCGGGCACCAGCATTTTCTCCGTATCATGACAAAACCTGCTGATACCGTCCCTGCGTTTTTTCCCGTCCAGCTCATAGATCAGGCGTTCCCGTTTTTCTTTTATTATGCATTTGTTTACAAATATCTGCTCTAAGGTTTCCATATGCATATATCATTCATTTTCTGAGCTCCCAGTAAAGATACAGCGGTATCTTTTGCAGCCACGCCATTGCCGTTGATATCTTAGCCTGCTCATTTGTCGCCCGCGGCTCGTTCATATCCGTTATGGTAAATCCCGTTCTGATAAACGCCTTTACATAATCCTCCAGCGTCCTGTGCCTCCATATCACTGGGATAGTTCCGCCCCACAGCGGCGCTTCCCATTCCTTCGGCTCGAAATAATCCATCACGACTACCTGTCTGTCGATACCGCTGCCCTGCCTGCCGATCCCTCTTTCATGGTTTCCGTCAAAGCACGGGTGCAGTACACTTGCAAACAGTCTCCCGCCCGGCTTTAATACGCGGTACACCTCACGCAGTGTTCCCTCAAAATCCTCACAGTCCATGAGCATCATAGAGCACAGCACGATATCAAACTGCTCCGAGGCAATATCAAACAGATCGCAGCTGTTTCTGACAAAATGCGTGATATCCAGTCCGTCTTTTTCAGCAAGCGCCACTGCGTGTTCTATTGCTTTTTCCGAGCAATCCACTGATGTAAGCTCTGCGCCTCTTTTTGCAAGCTCTCTTGAATATCCGCCTTCGCCGCAGCCCAGATCGAGTATCCTTTTTCCGCTCACATCACCCATGAACGAGAGCATATTCGGCATTATAAAACAGTCTCTTGTTTTTTCCTTATGCACAAGCTCAAACCATTCGTCGCCCATTGCGCTCCATGCAATGGTAGAGCTGTCCTGTTTGATTTTTTCCAGATACATCACCCCGCAGCAAAGATTATTCTGCAAACCGATCATATGATCTGTTTTAAAGTGCGTCTTTTACGATTTTCTAAAAAACAAGCCGTACCGATCTTTCATCGGTACGGCTCGTTATGATCACAGTTCGATAAAATAGGACTGACCGTTTTCATCCTCGGCCTTGCCGTTTACAACATAATAAGCCTTAGCTTCCTTGGCATTAACATAGACCTCGATAGAACGCACCTGCTTCTTTGAACCGTTGCGGTATGCAGCCTTGCACTTTTCTATGATATCCTCGCCTGTATAATTCTTATCGCCCTCAAACTGGAGCACGATAGGCAATGCACTCTTGGGAAGTGCGGGCTTCTCCTCAGCCTTTGCAGCAGGCTTCTTTTCAGCCTTGGCAGCGGGCTTTTTAGCAGCCTTTGCAGCAGTCTTCTTAGCTGCGGGCTTCTTTGCAGCAGCAGCCTTCTTGGTTGTCTTCTTGGGCTTTTCCTCAGCCTTTGTCTCTGCCTTGGCTTCTACTGTATCAGCAGCAGCCTCAACGGTCTTCTCAGCGGGGATCTGAGCGGGCTCCTTCTTCTTTGCAGCCTTCGCGGTCTTTGCAGAAGTCTTCTTCTTGGTTTCCTTTGTCTCAGCGCCGGCCTCAACAGCGGTCTCTGCTAATGTGTTGTTTTTCTTTGGCATGTTCGCACCTCCGTAGGTTATTAAAAAACTTTGCTTTCATAAAGCATAAGGCAGGCTTTGATATCCGCAATGCGAAGCGGCCTGCCATCCGTCATGCAGAATATGATATCTGCCATGCGGATATGTCACCCGCCGTCTGTGCGACGGGGAGCAAATATTGATTATATAATTAGTATAACATCTGCGGTCACAGTTGTCAATATTTTGTTGAAATTTTTCGCAGGATTTTTCTGTATTTTTTCAAAAAATCTGTGCTTTAAATTTTTGGAATATCACAAATAATATTTTTTGAGATGATGATATCACCAACTGCTTTGTATCGTGACAGCACTCTTACCTTTTTGTTCTTTCCATATCGGGGTGAAGACGGTAATATTCATCCTTGTCCTTGTACATTCTTTCGTCTGCAAGCTGCATCCCGTGACAGATATCATATTCACCGGTGCAGAATTCCGAGCCCAGTGCAATGCGCACATCCGATGTATTATCCGCAAGGGCTCTGAGCTGTGCTATCTTTTCTTCAAGTTTTTCCGCTGTGATGCCCGGGCCGAATATAACAAATTCATCGCCGCCCGCGCGGTATATTTCATCATCGCCGAATGCTATCCTGATAAGCGCCGCTGCTCTCTGGAGAAGCTTATCTCCCGCATCGTGCCCCTGTGCGTCGTTGACAGCCTTCAGTCCATTGAGATCGGCAAATACTATGCCTATGGTTTCAGGAAGTACTGCCTTTCCGGAAACAAAGCTGTCCACCCTGTCGTTCATTGCGTTTCTGTTGCTCACCTGTGTGAGCCCGTCGATAGTGCTCTTTATTTCAAGCCGTGACACAAGCTGATAGTTTGCTATCATAGCTGCAATCATGAATGATGTAAGCTCCAGTATCTCTTTTATCTTCATCATCGCGGAGGTATCATAATTTGCCGCCCAGATAAAGCCCACCAGCATACGGTTGAATCTCACCGCATAGAGGATTATGTTATTTATTCCGTGACTGATGAGCGAGCTGTACCATACCGGATCGCGCTCTTTGACAACGCTCAGATCATTGAGGAGCATACAGTCACTCAGCGCCAGATCCTCCTCCCACTTTATTGCGATCTCGTGTGGCGTACAATCCATCTGTGCAGCAAACTCTTTCAGATATTCGTCCTGAACGCCGCGCTCGTTTATAAAGCTGCATTTCTGAGTGTTCTTATCCACCACATAAAGCGAGCATTTTTCCGCTCCGCAGACTGTTTTTATCTCACCCACAGCCGCAGCCATCGCCTGAAAGAAATCCTGACTTTCGTGAAGCTTCACGCTGATATTCATTACCGCGTTGGAGATCTCCGACGATCTCTGCAGCATGGAATCGGATTCCACCTCGGGAGAAAATGTTGCTGTGTACAGACAATACACAGTCGTTTTTCCGTTCTCATCCTTTTTGGGCGGTTCAGCGGACACAGTGCCCGGTTCCGTTATCGGAAGATAAAAGCCCTTTATCCACACACCTCGTGCATTCACATAGGAATAAAGATGCTTCTGCTCCGTGCCGCATCTGTATACAAAGCTCTCGAAGTTTATATCCGTGAAATAATTCCTGTAGGGTATCCCAGGGTAAAACTTCGGTGCTTCGGGAGGAAGATTTGCCATAAAGCCATTCTGCCTGTTGAATGCCATGAGCCTTATCTCGCTGTGGCTGCCGTCGGGCATTATATCAAAGGAATAAATACTTGCCCAGCCTTCAACATTATCTATCCACGACTGAAAATCCATATTGCCCTCCTCATAAGGTCTTCATATTCTTTACATGATCCATTATCAGCTTTTCGGCTTCCTGCTCCTGCATCGGTCTTCCCCAGATAAAGCCCTGTATGTAATCGCAGCCGATCTGTCTGAGAGTTTCAAGCTGTTTTTCATCCTCAACGCCCTCGGAGATAACATCAAATCCCATAATGTGGCCTATGGAAATTATTGCCGCAACATACTGCTTTGATGAATCTCCGCTGTTCATCCTGTCGATGAATGATTTATCTATTTTGAGAAGATTTGCAGGGAAATTATTGAGGTAGCTCAGCGATGAATAACCCGTTCCGAAATCATCTATGGCGATCTTTATCCCCATTTTCCGCAGCTCGCCGATACATCTCTGCGCCTTTTCTGCAGAATCTATCATGATGGATTCGGTGATCTCAATCTCAAGCTGATCTGCGGGAATGCCGCTTTCGCTGATTATCTCCCGCACCTCATCAAGAAAATCCTTCTTCATCAGATGCCGCACGGAAACATTTACGCTGAGGCTGATATCCGCACCTGTCTCTCTGATGAGCCTTCCTGTGAACATTGTAGCCTTTCTGAAAACAATGCTGTCCACCTTATCCACAAGGCCGACCTTTTCCGCAGCGGGGATAAACTCACCGGGCGAGATCATATTGCCGTCGGAATCCTTCATGCGGGCAAGGGCTTCAAAGCCGCGCAGCCTGTGCGAAAGATCGAACTGCGGCTGCAGATGATAGAAAAGCGTATCCTCTTCAATGGCATTTATCAGCTTTTTCTTGAGCTCGAGCGTCTGCTCTGCCTTGAGGATATCAGGACTGAAATGAAGTATATGATTGCTGCTGTTGAGGCGCTTTACCTCATACATCGCCGCATCGGCATAGGTGAACAGGCTGTCGCTCGTCCGTGCGTCATCGGGATATACGGAATAACCGAAGCTTGCCGTTATGTAAAAATCACATTCATCCACCGTAAGACGGCTGCCGAGAACGGTCTCATACTGCCTTATCGTATCGAATATCTCATCATCGTTTTCGTAGTCGCTGATGATAAGGGCAAATTCGTCTCCGCCCATTCTCGCAATAAAATCCTGCGTTCCTGAAAGATTGCCGTCGGCAATTGATCTCCAGCGGGATGCGATCTCCACGAGCACCTTATTTCCCGTTTCAAGCCCCATCGTATCGTTTATGTTCTTGAACCCGTCTATATCCATCGATACAACGGTAAATCTTTCATTGTATTTTATCATTTCGCTGATAAGCTCTGTGCAGGCTCGTCTGTTGGGAAGGCCTGTGAGCTGATCGGTGCAGCTTATCTTTTTAAGATGCTCGAGCATCCTGTAGCCTGAAAGCTTTGCTGAAATGAAAAATGTGGTAAGCTCCAGCGTTTCCTTTATGCGCATGGTGTTTGCGGTATCAAAATTTGTCGCCCAGATAAAGCCAAGGATCTCATTGTTGTATCTGAGGGGGAACAGCACAACGCTTGTCACGCCTGCCTCCTCGAGATTATCATACCACAGTCTGTTTACCCTGCGGACATAATCCCTGTCTGTTTCATCCTTTATTATGATGCAGTCGCTCCCCGCGATCATATCCAGCCATGACATGGATACCTCCGCAAATTGCGGGAATTGTGTCACACGCCTTATCCTGCTGTTGTCATCTATGCTGTTTGCAAGTATGGAACAGGTCCCTGCCGCCTGATCGATCAGCATTATGGTACACACCTCTGCCTTGCATATCAGGCGAATCTCCCTGACAACATCCTCCATGGTCTTTTTCAGGTCATTGGTGCCGTGAAGCTTTATGCAGGTCTTGATAACATCGTCTGATGCAGTCCCGCTCCTGCTCGAACTCATGCCTATCTGTTCCAGCGCACTCTGTATAGTGGTATAGGTGCAGTAGCAGGTATCGCCGTCCTCATATTCAAGGGGCATACTGAATATGTCGAACCACAAATCGAGATTGTTCAGATGCACATATGTATGAACAGGCATTTTGAGTACCGCCGAACGATATATCAGATCCTCAAACCCCATATCCTTTGGAAGATATTTTTCATACGGAGAATCCGGTATGAATTTGTTTTCCACAGGGATGATCCCCTTCATATTATCTGCTCCCTGCCCTATCGGGAAAACAGGATGCTCTATGGGTTCGAGATATTTTGCATTGCCTGCAACAAGGCGTATGTCGCTGTATTTTCCGTCCGCCTCCCTTTTCACGGATATGATACAGGTCGGGGCGTGGAAGCTGTCTGCTATATTCTGAAAATTCATAAGTGCTCCTTTCCGTTACTCCGGCTTATCTGTATCCGCCGTGTTCGGCCTTGAATTTCATCTTGTGCTCATACATGGCCTTATCAGCACGCTTGAAAACGAAATCCGCAGTCATATCATCCGATGCATTTTCCGCCATTCCCACAGCTGCGGAAAATCTCAGCCATGGATCAACATCTGTCTGTGCATAGCTCTTTTCAAAATCTGTTCTGATCTGTTCAAAAAGCTCTCTGCGGTTTGAATAGTCGGCACCAGTGAGTATGGCAACAAATTCGTCTCCGCCTATCCTGTACACGGGAGAATGCTTGAACACCTCGCATATCATGTGGCAGCAACCCCTGATATATGTATCGCCTGCCTTGTGGCCGTGATTATCATTGACAAGCTTCAAGTCATTCATATCCACCATGACTATGGCAAACTCCGCATCATGCTCCTCGATACCGCGGTTGAGCTCCTCTGCTTTCTTGATATATGCAGCCTTGTTTCCCACACCCGTGAGCGCATCCTTGTAGGATTCGATGCTGAGCTGACCTATCTGCCTTTCCTTGTCCCTTATGTCCCTTTCGGCCTTGAGCTTATCCTCCTGCAAAGCAGAAAGATCGTTGAGATGATCTATCGTGTTCTTCTGCATCGTGCGTATGCCCTGATAGATCTCGCTTATCTCATCATGGCTCCTGATATCAAGGTTGATCACTCCCGCATCATCATAGGAAAGATTTTCTGTGGGATTGAACTTTTTCATTTCCTTTGTCATTGCGTCAAGGGGCTTTACCACGACCTTGTTTATAAAGAGCACTGCTCCTGTGAGGACAACAGCCGTGAATATCAGCGCACCCACTGCAAGGATAATGAGCAGGCGCGTTCTTTCCTGCATCACATCATCCATGCCGAAATCGCAGCCGACTATACATACGCACTTGCCGCCCTTTGTATAAACAGGCTTGAAATCAGAGCAGAGCCAGCCCCAGTCACCGTGCGAGATAGTAGGCTCCTTCAGATCGGTGATCTCCACACCGATAAGCTCTTTCTCTCTTTCCTCATAATATCCCGTTTCGTAAATGGGATTTTCCATATCATCCACAAGATACATATCCTGCAGTGCATCCTTGTCACCCGGAGCAACGATGTAGAGATACTTTATTCCCTCCATATTCTCCAGATAATCCGTGATAAGATGTCGTGTTTCGTCATATTTCTCCCACAGCCCCTTCTCTCTGAGATAATCCTCAATGGGCTGTTCATTATCCTCAGCCTCACACTGGTCGCGCAGCTGCTGGAATTCATCGGTCTCCGCGACTGCACGCAGCTCTGCTATAAACTCCGCATCCACGAATGTGGCGAAATTGCGGGCATTGTCCGACGCTGCCTGCTTGTAGTAATTATTTATCTGGTCAGCACTTGTGATGAATGCAATGGCAGATGTGCCCAACGCTACCGCCAGTACGGTGATCACCACAAATATATACATCTTCGTCTTGATGGAAAAACGCTTTCCCTCACTCTTCATTTGCTGACACCCCTTTTATTTATAATTGTTATAGCTTATCAGATCATTCGTTTTATCTTATATCGTCCAACGGTGATTCTTTTTATGAATCCGATGACGAGCTGCTGTATGATGCCTGTGAATTCTCACGATCCTGTATCATATGCTGCAGCGTTATCAGGATCGCCGTTACGATTGTCTCGAGTTCCGGCCTGTATATATCCACGCAGTATTTGTCGTGGATCGAAAGCATTTTCTGCCCTATCACTGCGATAACACTGCCGTCACTGTCGTAGAGCTCGAAATTGAGCCCCAGTATATTGCCTCTGAGCTGCCAACCCAGTCCCTCAATATTCGTGACATCTTTGATAAGGTGGAAAAGCTCATTTGATATCTGGAATTTGAGACCGTCAGCCATTGTGACATAGTGGCGCTCATGTATAGTAAACAGCTTTCTTTCAATATGTGCGATATGCTTTCCGTATGCATCCTCGATATCTGTTTTGTCGTGCAGTGAAGGAAACTGCGTTACCGCACGGTAAACTATGCGATCGCTGCTGTCGGTAATATCTATCCTGTGATGCAGTGAAAGCACCTTTGATGATGTGAACAGCGAATGATGCGGCTCACCGAAATTCGATACATTATTTACATTTGCGTCCTCACCTGCTTCGTGAAAGCGGTGGATCGTTGAAAATACTCCCATATGTTACTCCTCTGTTTTATCGTGAAGTGAGATACGATACCGTATATTTATTTGTAAT
>CAMHMM010000062.1 GCA_946186215.1 uncultured Ruminococcus sp.
TACATACCATCACTGCCTTTCTTGATCTCAGGCAGATACCATTCACGAACATTTTCATCGATAAGTAATGCAAAGACAGCTTTCGCTGCAATATTTATAAACTGACACAGCAATTCCCGTCTATTCATTTTCATAAGCTCATAATAATTTGTAACCATTTCAGATATTGCTGCTTTGATGGTTGGCATATCTCCCTGAGCTCCAAGCACTTTTGTGATAAGCTGATAATACCCGGAATAATAATCATCTATTTTTACTTTTAGATTAGAATTATTCCAATTATAGTTGCCATATATACCTCCGTAATTCCACAAGACGGCTCTATTTTATATACATTATATGACATTTTTTATATAAAGTCAAGCGCTTTGTGCATAATTATCGCCGCTAAGTGTAAAATAGCAGGCATAGAAGTTCCGGATCTTAAATGGGCGTTGCCGTTCAAAAAAGCATACGGGTGGGTGCAGGCTCTGCCTGCCGGGTAACATCGGCGTTTCGCAGCCTTGCCTACCTATTGACATTTTTTGCATATTGTGTTACAATTGTTTCATGGCTGGTACAAACAGGAGGGTGGATATATGCAGGAACTGCTTGAACGCAAAAAAGGGCTTCACAGAAGAGTGCTTATCGTCGATGACGAATTCATAGAGCGGGAAATGCTGGGCAATATGCTCTGCGACCTGTATGAAGTTACCTATGCAGGGGACGGGGAGATCGCTCTTGAGATCATCAGGAGAGATATGCAGATGATCTCCCTTGTTATACTCGATCTTCATATGCCGGGGCTTGACGGTTACAGCCTTCTGAAGATAATCCGCTCGGACAGCGAGCTGCGGCGTATCCCCGTTATAGTGCTGACATCCGAAAAGGGTGCAGAGGTAAAGAGTCTCCAGCTCGGCGCAGCGGATTTTATCTCAAAGCCCTATGAAGCACCGGATGTGATAAGGGCGAGAGTCGGCCATTCGATCGAGCTTGCCGAGGACAGCATAATCATTCATGAGACCGAGCGCGACAGCCTGACGGGGCTTTTCAATAAGGAATTCTTCTACGAGTACGGAAAACGGCTCGACGGCCAGAATGATAATATGCCTATGGATGCGATCGTCCTCGATATCAACCGTTTCCACATGGTAAATGAGTTGTACGGCAGAGCCTATGGCGACCTGATACTCAAAAGGATAGGCAGGAGCATCCATGAGCTCGTGCAGCAGACAGGCGGGCTTGCCTGCCGCTCCGGAAGCAACAGCTTCGGAATTTATCTTCCCCACAGCACAGATCTTCGGAAGATGATCTCGCAGTATACTGCAAGGATCAACGATATTATGGACGACCGTAAGATCAGTGTGCGCATGGGGATATATTACGATGACGGCAGTGCTTCGGATATGGAACGCAGATTTGACTGCGCAAGGCTTGCCTGCCATAGGCTGAGACATAACTATACTACCTGCTATGACCTTTACAATGCAGAGCTGCACAGCAAGGAGCTGCACTCCGAGCGGCTCATAGGCGATATGGACAGAGCACTGGCCGAAGAGCAGTTCAGGGTATATTATCAGCCTAAGTACAGTATCAGAGGCGAAAGGCCTGTTTTGTCAAGCGCAGAGGCACTTGTGCGGTGGCAGCATCCCGAATTCGGCATGGTAAGCCCGGGAGAGTTCATCTCGCTTTTTGAAAATAACGGACTGATACAAAAGCTCGACAGATATGTTTGGAACGAAGCGGCAAAGCAGATACGCCGCTGGAAGGAAAAATTCGGAATTACGATCCCTGTATCTGTGAATGTGTCGAGAGTGGATATATTTGATCCGCTGCTCGGGGATATCCTCACGGAAATAACCGGCAGCAACGGTCTTGCACCCGAAAAGCTGCTGCTGGAGATCACCGAATCTGCCTATACCGACAGCTCGCAGCAGATAGTCGATACTGTTGCTTCGCTTCGTGACAGGGGATTCAGGATAGAGATGGATGATTTCGGCTGCGGGTATTCCTCGCTCAATATGCTCACATCTTTGCCGATAGATGCCCTGAAGCTGGATATGAAATTCATCAGGAATATCTGCGAGAATAAAAAGGATTACCGCCTTGTGGAGATCATGATAGAGATCGCAAGGTTGCTCGAGGTGCCTGTAATTGCCGAGGGCGTTGAAACAAAGGAGCAGATGGAGCTGCTGAAGGCGGCGGGCTGTGATATCATACAGGGGTATTATTTTTCAAAGCCGCTTCCTGCAGATGAATTTGAAAAGCTGATAGCCGACAGGATCAATGGTAATGCTGAATAGATCTGTCCGGCGCTTTCAAAGGAGAATTTATGCTGACAATTGATAAACTCAGAGAATACGGTGCAAATGTGGATGAAGGGCTTGTGCGCTGTATGGGAAATGCGGATTTCTACATAAAGCTGATAACCAGAGTGACGGAGGATACAAGACTTACAGTGCTTGAGCAGCAGCTTGGCGTGAAGGATCTTGACGGCGCATTTGAGACCGCGCACGCATTGAAGGGTATGTATTCCAACCTTTCCCTCGATCCGCTCACAAAGCCCGTAAGCGAGATGACAGAGCTTCTGCGCAGCAGGACGGATACTGATTATTCGGAGCTGTTAGCGCAGGCAAAGGAACAGTTTTCAGGGCTTTGCAGCCTGATGTGAGAATACGGATATGACAAACAATAAACGCAGGATGATACCCGTGGCGATCGTCGGCAGCGCACTTGTGGCGCTGATACTGATATTCGGCACGATATGGACGGGACATAAGGCGCGGCAGGACACCGAAAACGCTGTCAATTCCGTAAGCCTTCTGTACCTTGATGAGCTTGCGGGCAGACGCGAGGAGGTCGTGGATCAGACTCTGCAGCGGCGCATAGGCGAGCTCAGAACAGCGGTCGGACTTATGACAGAGGATGACCTGTGTGACGAGGAGCATCTGCAGGCCTACCAGTCGAGGATGAAAAAGCTCTATACGCTGGAAAAATTCGCATTTGTTGATACCGACGGAGTTATATACACATCACAGGGCACACAGGATAATATCGAAGAATACAATATAAGCTATAAAGACCTTTCCGAGTCGCAGATAACCGTCAAGGATCCTCACGGCGATCAGAAAAAAGTTATCATAGCTGTTCCTGTTGATGATCTTCGCCTTGCTGACAAAACTTTTGTTGTCTGCTTTATGGAGATCGATATGAACACGATGCTCGAGGGTGTGTCGCTTCGGTCGGACAATAATGGTACCACCTTCTGCAACATCTACACAAAGGACGGCATAGCCCTTACCAATATGGTGCTGGGCGGCCTTGCAAGCGAGGATAATCTGCTGCTGGCACTGCAGCAGGCGGATTTCGAGAACGGCAATTCCGCAGGCGGAGTAAGGGATGATTTTGAGCAGGGGAAAAGCGGCGTTGTTTCCTTTACCTATAACGGCATAAGGGAGACCTTGTCCTATGTGCGTGTGGATGGTACGGACTGGATGCTCACCTATCTTATCCGCGAAAGCGTTATCGGCGACAAGATAGGCTCCGTTTCAAACGGAATCATAGGCAGGAGCCTTTTGCAGACAGGCCTGACGGCTGCAGTTCTGCTTATGGCGTTCGTGATACTGTATGCACAGAACAGGCGTGCATCACAGCTTGAGCTTGAAAAGGAAAAGACAGAGGCAGAGAGCCGCATAAAGCGCGACGAGCTTGAGCACCGCCTTGAGCTGCAGGATAAGCTTCTTGAGCAGGAAAAGCAGCGGGCAAGGCAGGATCAGATGATAACCGCTCTTGCATCGGATTATAAGAGCGTGTATTTTGCCGATCTTGATACAGACCACTGTGTATGCTATCGTTCATCCGTTGATAAAAACAACAGTCCGCAGGTGGGAGACGAATTTTCGTTTACCGAGGCATTTACACGATATGCAAATGAAATGGTAGCCGAGAGCTATCGTGAGGGCTTTCTGCAGTTCATCGCTCCCGATAATATCAAAAAGCGGCTTGAAGATGAGCTTATCCTCACCTACAGATATCTTATTACCGCAAACGGCATCGAAAGCTATGAGATGCTCCGTATAGCAGGCGTTCGCCGTGCGGAGGACAGGAGCGACCATATCGTTCATGCGATAGGTGTGGGCTTTACGGATATCGACAGCGAAATGCGCGAGCAGATGATACAGAGCAATGCCCTGAGTGATGCTCTTACCGCCGCAGAGGAGGCAAGCAAGGCGAAAACGGCGTTCCTTTCGAGCATGAGCCACGAGATAAGAACGCCTATGAACGCTATCATCGGCCTTGACAGCATCGCCCTGAGCGATCCCGATATTTCCGCACAGACAAGGGAATACCTTGAAAAGATAGGCAGCTCTGCCGATCATCTGCTTGCACTGATCAACGATATTCTTGATATGTCAAGGATAGAATCAGGCAAGCTGATACTCAAAAACGAGGAATTTTCATTCTCAAAGCTGCTTGAACAGATAAATACCATGTTCAGCAGCCAGTGTCTGGATAAGGGGCTTCAGTACAACTGCTATATAAAGGGCATCGTTGATAATTATTATATCGGCGACAATATGAAGCTAAAGCAGGTGCTGATAAACATAATCGGAAACGCTGTGAAATTCACTCCCGAGGGCGGCAGTGTCGGGCTTACGGTTGAAAGAACGGCGCAGTTTGATAAAAAATCGGTGCTGCGCTTTACCGTCACCGATACGGGAATAGGCATCAGCAGTGATTATCTGCCGCATATATTTGATACATTCAGTCAGGAGGACAGCTCCGCCACCAACAGATACGGAAGCTCAGGGCTCGGTCTTGCCATCACAAAAAATATTGTTGAGATGATGAACGGCAATATCGAGGTGAAAAGCGAAAAGGGCAGGGGAGCAACATTTATCTTCACCGTCACGCTTATGGATTCCGACAGGTGTTATGGAGATGATGATGAGCACCTGATCTCCAACGAGGAAATGAATGTACTTGTGATAGATGATGATCCTGTTGCCTGTGAACACGCAAGACTGGTGCTTGAAAAGATCGGTATAAAATGCGAGATAGCCTATTCCGGCGCGGATGCCATAGAAATGGTAAAGCTGCGCCATGCAAGGCAGGAGCCCTATAACCTGATACTCGTTGATCTGAAAATGCCCGATATGGACGGTATCGAGACCACAAGAGAGATACGCAGAATAGTCGGCCACGAATCGGCGATAATAATAATCACCGCGTATAAATGGGACGATGTTCTTGAAGAGGCAGTGAACGCCGGCGTTGACAGCTTTATTGCAAAGCCGCTGTTCGCGGGGAATATCATCGAGGAATTCCGCAGTGCGCTGAGACGAAAGAGAAAGACCACGGAAAACCGGCCGCAGACCGATCTGAAGGGTGCAAATATCCTGCTTGCGGAGGATGTTCAGATAAATGCCGAGATAATGACCATGGTGCTTGCCATGCGGGAGATAAATGTGGATCTCGCAGAAAACGGAAAGATCGCGGTGGAAAAGTTCGTTTCAAGCGATATCGGGCATTACGATGCGATACTCATGGATATAAGGATGCCCGAAATGGACGGCCTTGAAGCGACTGCAGTCATCCGCGACCTTGACCGCCCCGACGCAGTCACAGTGCCTATCATCGCCCTTACCGCAAATGCCTTTGATGAGGATGTACAGCGCAGTTTGCAGGCGGGTATGAACGCACATCTTACAAAGCCTATCGACAACGCGGCACTGTTTGCAACGCTGGAAAATCTGGTCAGGAGATAGGTTTTTTTTACAAGTTATAACGAGTTTTATGGGCAGCTTGCAATGCAGCAGGCTGCCTGCTTTTTGGATTTTTGGGCAAAGTGTATATTTTTTTTTTTTTTTTTGCTAAATTATGAATTGAACGGACGGATGCGGGGTGATATAATTATACATAGATCACAAGCTGATCTATATTGAAAAAGAAAGGTTCTGATCAGGATTATGGATTACAAAAAATGTTTGGCTGACTATGCTTTGGAACATGAATGGCTTTTGGACGGAGGGGATTACCGAGTAGTTGAGGGACTTACTGCAAAGATCGACAAAGATGGCATAAGATTTGATGACAATCGGGATAAAAAATGCACTTTACTGTTTGAGGAGAATACGAACAAGGATAAGCCAAGGGGAAAATTCTATTGTGCAAGGACTTGGGTATTTTTTGATGATCTTGATTCCATAGTTGAATATATGGTTTCTAAGGAATACTTAAAGCAGTTATAAGATCAGGAGGAATTGTATGATGAAAATGAAGTCTGTTTCAAGAGTCTTTACAGCGTTGTTTCTTGCAGCCATGCTTTCATTTGGGTTTATTTCATTGCCCGAAAATGTTTCACCTGCCGTTTCTGTTGAGGCCGCAGCTGCTAAAAATATATGGAAGAATTCAACTGTAAAAGGTTATGGTGTTCACAAGTATTACGATTCAAAGGGTAGAGAAACGAAATACCAAATTGCGGAGGTTACAACATCCTACACTTGGGGCAGTAGGAATCAATATAAAGAATCCAAGACTGCTGTTTGCCTGAAGATAAATGGTAAGATCGCAAAGCAGAGTGATATTCCTTTTGAGCTTTCAAAATATAAGGGAACAATGACAAAATTTGGTGATTTCTATTATGGCTTAGGTATTGACAGTGATACAGAAAATGTCATCATATGGGATAAACCAGATGTTTTTTACAGTGATTCCCAAACATATGCATATGTTTGGAAGGATGGTGATTATGAGACTTTGTTATGTGAAGTCTCAGATTATGATGTGTATGATATTCTGACAGGTAAGAAAATTATTTACCGCGGTGAAGTAGAGTTAAATACATATCTTGGTTCAAGTTTTCAATATGGCAAGAAATTTAGAAACAGCATATTTGGTGAATTTATTGATAAAACAAACAAAAAACTGATCACAATAACACGAAAAAATGGTATTACATATAAGGCAAAAACTTCAGAATTACCGAAGTTTTTCATTCATTTCGATACAGATAAATCGAATAGCATGAGTTATGATAAGTATATCGTATTTACTAATAATTCTACAAAAAAGATCAAATATGTAACTTTCACATACTCATTGATTAATTCTGTTGGTGATCCGTTATATGACGATGTTTCTAAGCAAAGTTCAGTGAGGGTGAGATATACCGGTCCATTAGGTCCCGGAGAAACAGATCGTGCGCATTTTGAGAATTTTGTCTGGACAAAACAGCAATTATTTTATATAAGAACATCTGTAGTCATCGAATATATGGATGGCTCTTTTGAAACAATAAAATAAATGTTGAGGTAAGACAAGTATAAAAATCAAAAAACATCCCGTAAGTGTAAGTCATAATCGACTCACTTACGGGATGTTTTTGTATCGGGAAATGCTGCGGTGCTTTGGGTCATGCTGTCAGACGGATCACTGCTTTGCGTTCAGATCCTCATAGCGCTGTTGTGCAAGCTTTGCACCTTCTTCAAAAAGCTGCTTTGCGTTGTCGGGGAATGTGCGTCTGAGAGAGGAGAAACGAACCTCTCCGTCAAGGAATTCCTCATAGGGGATAGTGGGTTTTGCGCTGTCGAGAATAAACGGATTTTTGCACTCTGCTGCCAGCATGGGATTGTAGCGGTAAAGGCTCCAGTAGCCCGAATCGACTGCACGCTTCATTTCGTCCTGAACCTTTGCCATGCCGCATCTGAGACCGTGTGACTGGCAGGGAGCGTATGCGATTATGATCGAAGGGCCTCGGAAAGCCTCGGCTTCCTTTATGGCTTTGATAAGCTGTGCGTTGTCAGCGCCCATTGCAACAGATGCAACATAGACATTGCCGTAGGTCATGAGCATCGCGCCGATATCCTTCTTGGGGCGCTTCTTGCCTGCAGCCGCAAACTGAGCCACTGCGCCGAGCTGTGTAGCCTTGGAGGACTGTCCGCCGGTGTTGGAGTATATTTCCGTGTCGATGATGAACACATTGATGTCCTCACCGCCTGCGACCACATGATCAAGGCCGCCGAAGCCGATATCATATGCCCAGCCGTCGCCGCCGAACATCCAGAATGTCTTTTTGGAAAGCTGATCCTTGTATCTGAGGATGGTCTGTGCATCACTATCAGCCGATGCAGAAAGTGCCTTCACAAGCTTTGCGGAGCTGAGCTTCGATGCACTAAGATCGTCGTAGGTCTCCAGCCAGTTGTCGATAGCGGCGTTGATGCTTTCATCGGTGCATTTTTCACGGTATGCTTCTACGCGCATCTTCTGAGCCTCGCGCTGCTGGCGCACGGAAAGCACCATGCCGAGGGAAAATTCGGCATTGTTTTCAAAAAGCGAATTTGTCCAAGCAGGGCCGTGACCGCATTTGTTCACCGTGTAGGGAATGCCGGGCATAGCCGAGCCCCATGCCTGAGAGCAGCCTGTTGCATTTGCCCAGTAAACGCTGTCGCCGAAAAGCTGTGTTAAAAGCTTTGCGTAGGGAGTTTCTCCGCAGCCCGCGCAGGCAGCGGAAAATTCCAGCAGGGGCTGTCTGAACTGTGAGCCCTTTACCGTGTAGGGATCGAATATATCGCCCTTGTCAGAGAGAGTGAGCGCATAATCCCAGCAGGCTGTTTCATCCGGGATATTCTCAAAGGGCACCATAGTGAGAGCCTTTTCCTTTGCGGGACAAACATTCGCGCAGGAGCCGCAGCCCGTGCAGTCGAGTGCGGATATCATAAGAGAATATTCAAAGCCTGCCGCCTGCTTGCCCTTTGCGGCGGTCATCTTCATATTATCGGGGGCAGCGGCCTTTTCATCTGCACTGAGCAGATAGGGGCGGATTACAGCGTGAGGGCATACATAGGAGCACTTGTTGCACTGCAGGCACTTTGCGGGATCCCACACGGGAACTGCAGTGGCGATGCCGCGCTTTTCATATGCAGTGAGTCCCATATCCATTACGCCGTCTTCATA
>CAMHMM010000063.1 GCA_946186215.1 uncultured Ruminococcus sp.
CGGACTTGCCTCTTGCGCCTGTGAACTTGGTAACGCAGACACCGTAATTCATAAAGCAGCAGTTGCGGCGCTCCAGAACATCCGGGAAGCCCGGATCGAAGCCTGCGTTGACATCTGCGGAAAGGCACTGGGAGCGCGAAAGAACGCGTCTGCCCTTTTCACCGAACATCTCGGCAAGATCATCGACAAAATAACGGAAATAAGCTGATTTAAGGCCTGTATTGCCGTCTGAGCCCGTTTCCTCCTTGTCGGTGAGGATAACCACTGCAGTCTTTGAGGGCACTTTCTTGAAATCGAGAAGAGCGGAAAATGCAGTATATGCGCAAACTTTGTCATCATGGCCATAAGCACCGATAAAGCTGCGGTCAAGTCCCACATCCCTTGCCCTGCCTGCGGGAACGGCATCAAGCTCTGCGGAAAGGAAATCAGCCTCATCGATATCGTACTTTTCGCTGAGGAGCTTTATTATCGCAAGCTTTACGCACTCGCTTGCCTTGTCATCCTTAAACGGCATCGAGCCCACAACAAGATTGAGCTCCTCGCCCTTGAGTATCTCTGTAGAGCTGCGCTTCATCTGCTCCTGTGCAAGATGGGGAAGAAGGTCGGTGACACAGAAAACAGGATCCTTTTCATCCTCTCCGATGGTCACATTGATAACAGCGCCGTCCTTCTTGACTACTGCGCCGTGAAGTGCAAGCGGAGTGGTGCCCCACTGATACTTCTTGATACCGCCGTAGTAGTGCGTCTTGAAATAGGCGATCTCATCAGTCTCAAAGAGCGGGTTCTGCTTGAGGTCGAGCCTGGGTGAATCGATATGAGCTGCAAGGATGCGCAGTCCGTCAGCAACGGGAGTCTTGCCTATCACCGCAAAGATAACGGCCTTTCCCCTGTTGATAAGATATACCTTATCCCCTGCCTTGTACTTCGCATCGGGATCAAAGGGAACAAAGCCCTTTGCCTGAGCTTCCTTGACGGTAAACTCCACAGCCTCGCGCTCAATCTTGGAAACGCTTATGAAATCCTTGTAGCTCTCGCAGTACTTTGTGCTGGCTGCGATCTCCTTGTCGGTCATTCTGAATGCAGCGTGCTTTTTCTTGTACAAAAGCCTGTCTGCAAGAAGCTGCGCTTCGGTCTTTTTTTCTTCCTTTGCCATAACAAACTCCTTTTCTATATATGAAAAATATAACATTGACCTGTTGTTCCCGTGTCTTTTGCAAGATGGACTTTAAGCCGTTAGGGAACATTAATATTATACCATGTCCGCCGGTCTGTGTCAATCACCATGTCCATTCTTCCATGACCGTTTCAAGCTTTGTCTTTATGCCCTTTTCAATGCGCTTTTTCTTCATTTCGTTGGAAATGCCCACTGAAAGAAGTATCACGCCGGCCGCAAGCAGATATATCCACCATGTGCGGTTATCCCACAGCTTTAATGTCATGAGCAGTGCCTCGGCTGCCGCGCTGACAACTGCCAGCACGAACCATCTTTTCTGCCTGAAAATGAACGAAAGTGCAAGGATGCAAAGTATCACTGCACCAAGCAGCACGGCATCCGCAGCATATCCTGTATTTGCCGCATCAAAAAACAGTATTACAAGATCTGCTATCGCGGTGATAAACGAGAATATATCGATTATCCTTCTGTGGCGGCGGTGGATAAGGTACAGCAGCGCAAGCACAGCCACAGGGGGAACAAGAGCGCACTCGGTCCTTATGATATCGGGAACGGTAAAGAATGGCTGCATCCACCACAGGGGCATAATGCACAGAGCTGAAAGGGTGAGCACTGACTGATCGAATACACGATTGTTTTTCGGCCTGTGCAGCAGAACAAACAGCACGGCACAGAAAAGTATACCGAACCATACCGGCTTTTCTTTCCCGCATGAAAGAAGCATAACGGCAGCCGCAAATGCACTGAGCGTAAAGGCATCCGAAAAGCGCAGAAGACCATCCCTGCAGATATTTTCCGAAAAATACAGCCGTCCGAATATCACGGGAAGTGCCGCAAACAGCATAACAAACATTTCGCTCAGTCCGCAATAGCGAAGCCACATTGACGCAGACACATACATGACGATATACATGATGTATAACAGCAGTGTATTTTTCTTTGCAAAGGCGGGAATGACAGCCGCAAGGCCTGCTGTGTACGCACACATCACGGGGATGATGCCCGGATCGTTTGCGGAAAGAACAGCTAATACCACTGCAGCGGCAGGCAGTACGACAAAACCAAAATCGGCAGCCGCACCCGAAAAGGTCTTGTTTTTTCCGCACATGGGCAGAAGGCACAGCACCGCAGAGGCTGCAGCGGCAATGTAGTTCACATATCCCGGTGCATCCATCCTGTAAACGAAATGCCATGCGATAACAATCGCTGTGATCATCACAGAGGAAAGCAAAGTATAGCAGCCGACCTTTTTCTCGCTTTTTATGCCGATATATGCATCAGCAGCAGATGTGAGCAGAACGATAACAGCCGCTGCTATGGGAGAGCACTCGATAGTCACCAATGTGATGACTGCCGCCAACGGCACGAATACAAACTGAACAGATGCAGAAACAAAGCCTGTCCTTATGCTTATGAGCCTGTATGCGCAAAGAGCAGCGACCGCCGCTGTGATGCCATATACCTCACTGAACGGGAAAGGCGGCCAAAATGCAAGAACTATTGCATCAACAGCAAAATAGATGCATATCATCACAACGGATATCCCGATCTCCAGAACAGCTGTCCTTCTGCGCATATTGGCACAGGTGAGGGATATCACTGCCATTATCCATATAATCATCGGAACAAATGCTGTGAGTATCCGTGTAATATCGCTTTCGGCAAAGGAAAGCTGCGTGATTCTCAGGTCGTAAGCCGACTTCGCTGCCATACCGAACAGCACAGCAGAGCAAACCGAGAACATGACCGTATTCAGAGTTTTTCTTGTTTCGTCCTTCATGACAGCGTATGTCACACAGAATATTCCCGCACACAGCAGCATCACAAAGGGTGCCTCAGCGCTTCGGTAAAACATGGGATATGCAAGGCAGAAGGGCGCACATATCCTCAGAGACTGTCTGAGCTTTTCAAATCTTACCGAGGCCGCTGCCGCAGCCAGGAACAGTACAAGCGGGAGCAGCGCTTCAATCCTGTATCCGAACAGCTTCGTTTCCTCCAGCGGCGCTGCCAGAAGAAGGATCGACGGAGGCACAACGAATGTATAGACCTTGTGCTTTTCACTCAAGAGTATAGCTGTCATTATAAAAAATATGCAGACAGCGCAGATCTTATTGCCGTTTCCGATGGATAAAAGATCATATGCAAGAGATAACCAGTACAGCACAGCGACAGATACCGCAAACACCGCAGCAGGAGCATCGCTTTCCTTTCTGATGCGAAGAAGCACCGTACATACCACGATCACCGCAGCCATACAGCCGATTATGACAAACGCATTTCGCTGGAACAGATTACTGTCACTGAGGGTAAAGACAAACAGCAGCGGGAACAGGTAAACAAAGCTGTTTTTTCTTTGAGAGCCTTTATGTATGAATACTGCTGTAATGATGCCGTATATAAGGATCGTCAGTGAATAGCCTGTGATACTGTCCATCACGCTGCCATCGGTAAACTGCTTCGATATTCCGGTAAGCTCTGTCAGGGAAACAAGCGGAACAGACAGCCCCATCACCGAAACGGGCAAAGCCCATCTGCTCACACGCTTTTCCGCAATACATGAGGTGAAAATGAATGCCGCAGAGGCGACCACCGCAGACATCAATCCATTATTGACATCCATGCGTTCATGCCAACGCAGGAGCAGCAATGAAAACTCGACGATGCAGACAAATACCCCTGCATGGATATCATATGCGCTCATGCTCTCTGAAAGCCTGCCGCGATACAGCAGCAATACATATGCGCCAAAATACAGCGCAGAGCATACCGGTGCCCAGATGGTGAAAAATCCGCTGCTGAGCCCTGCCAGTACACTGATCACACACAGCAGTCCCCAGCCCCACAGGAAATATTCCGATGTTTTCCCAAGATATTTTTCGGGAATAAACAGAACTGCCGCTGAGACTGCAAAGTAAACGATGAGCAAAAGCGGGAACGCATCTTCAAATGATTCTGTGATAATATATGCGGGGATAACGGCGAACAAAACTGCGACAGTACACCCGATCTTTCCGAAGGTCGAACCGCCGTCCGGAGATGCGGCACAGATAAATGTCATCACCGTGAGTATGCTCCACACCAATACAGAAACAATTTTGTCACTGAGCTGGCAGCTGCCGTCTGCTGCGTGGATCAGCAGCTGCAACAGCACCACGGCACAAAGGACGATATCCGAAAACAGCGTCCGGCTCCTTCCGGCTATGCGTGTAAAGATAAGAAATGCAAGCAAAGCCGCACTTACTGCTATGGGAGCGTATTCGCCGAAAAGCTTTGAGCACTCATAGGCAGCAAACACCACAGCGGGAGCAAGAGCATACAGCGAGGGCTTGTCGCCTCTGTATGTC
Source organism: uncultured Ruminococcus sp. (assembly GCA_946186215.1). GTDB lineage: Bacteria > Bacillota > Clostridia > Oscillospirales > Ruminococcaceae > Huintestinicola. The sequence goes on from CAMHMM010000063.1 coordinate 4,519, forward strand.
ATAATGGCAAGCTGCGCCACAACACATACCGCAGAGATCATCACTGCGGAGCTGAATTCGCTTTGTGCAAAATTCCCCGCAAGACCTGCAATTATCAAAATGACTGTTGCGATCATCCTTATGACGGAAACGATTTTGCGCACGCCCTGAGGGATCATATCCAGCATGGAAAGGATACTGTATACAGTTATCACAAGTGCCGCCGTAAGAAGGATACTGTCATACTCATCAGGTCTTACGGTGAGATATGCACCGATCATCAGATATGCAGCAAATGCCGATATATCGGCACTGCCGTGCTCACGCCGCACAGAGCTCACAAGGAAGGAGGATGAAAATATCAGCACGGGCACCGCATAGATAACAGAACCGTCTGAAAGAAACAGCGAAACAAGAGCGCAGACATAGATATTTTCCGTAACGAAAAACCTGAACTCATCCCTGATCACTGATCTGATGCTGTCATTAGCCGTGAAGCGCTTTTCCAGAAGAAGTGAAAACAGTGCAAAGAGAGAAAGACACAATGCCGTATATACCCCGCCGATATGCACCGACAGGGATGCGGCACAGACTGTTGCGGCAATAAAACCCGTTCTTGCAGCCACCCTGCTGTCATAATGTACTGCGCCGATGAATGCACAAACACAGACCGCAAAAGCCATTACCGCTATAACAAGGCCGCCGCCCGATGCGAACGAGAAGGCATCGCCGAATATCCTGAGCACCGCCGCTGAGAACACAGCCGCAGGAAGAAATGCGCTGCCAAGGATATAGAACACCTTTCCTGCAGAGGAAAGCTCAAGCTTTTTCTCCGTTACCAGATGCAGGATAAAGAACACAGCCGAGAAGCTGCACAAAAGTGCCGCCTTGCCTGCTGCGGGAAGCTCGCCCCAGGCAGCTATGGCAAATACAAAGCCCGCAAGGGTGACAAAAAGCGTACCCAGTGCCAATATGAGATTGACAGGCCTGATCTTTACACGGCTTCTTCGTGCGGGCTCAGGCTCAGAGCTGTACTGCTGAAAAGCGCTTTCCCGTGCCGTATCCGTTACAGGCGCGGGATCCTCCTGCGGCATTTCAGGGAGTATCTCCCGTATATTCCCGGATACGGAAGCAGCAGCCTTTGGCACCTCGAGCTTTATATCCTCCGCAGCGGACTTCGCCGCCTCTGCAAACAGCGATGCACTCTTTTCTCTGGGCACCTTATCCTCGGTATCGCGGAAGACAGGCTCTGTATCAGCCACAAGGAGACCTGTTGTATGTGAAGCTGCGGCCGTGAGGGTATAATCGGGCAGGGGTGTGCCGCCGGTGCCATAATAATGGCTGTCCCGATGCACAGCATCATCGGCGGGAGGCATTTTCTGTCTCCCGTCTTTGTCTGCATCGGCCCTGTGCGGCTCACGCCCTGCCAAAAGAGTCTTTATTTCTTCTTTGAGATAGTATATCTCTCTTTCCTTATCATCTGCTGCCTTGCGCTTTCCCATGTAAAGGATAAACAGTGGTATCGGCGATATCACCCACAGCAGAAGAAGCAATAACAGAACAGCTTCCATAATTTACCTATGATAAATCACACTCACATAGTAATACTACCGCAGCTGCGGTAGAGGCTTTTACATTATAAAATATTACCGTTAAAGCATTATCTTTTCAAATGCGGCTTGTAAGTTACATTATGTCCAGATCGGCAGCAGATTCCACCGTTATCTTCCTGTGATCTCCGTCACCGGAAAATCCGATGATCATATTCTCATCGAGCATCCCTTCGGTGTTTTCCGACCACTCCACACATATGACCGATCTTTTGGATATATAATCATAAAAGCCCGTTGATTCAAGGGCTTCATAGCTGCTGATACGGTACATATCGAAATGATACAGCGTGAGATCTCCCCCGCTGTATTCATTTACGATCGCAAAGGTGGGCGAACTCACATGGGCATCAAGCCCCATGCCCGCCGCAAGTCCTCTTGTAAAGGTCGTCTTTCCCATGCCCAGACCGCCCTTGTAGGCTATGATCTCGCCGCCCTTCAGACAGGCACCGATCCTTTCGCCAAGGGCAATGGTCTCCTCGGGACTGAAGGTCTCAAATTCAAGCTTCATCGCTCTGCACCGCGTCCTCATATTCGTTGTTATAGTCATAGCCTGCGGAATAGAATGCATCATAATCAAAGGAATCATCTATCCCGAGCAGCGCACGAAGATCTATATCCTCATCCTCAAAGTCACTGCGGGCGGATGTGATGAGCGGCACGCTGTTGAGATTGGCCTTGACGCTTATCACCCTGAATTTTTCGCAGTAGAAGGAAATATCATCATCCTCAAGAGAACGGATCTGATAGCGTTTTTTCTCAGCAAAGCCATACTTTTCCGTACAGACGATATCAAAGCCGAACAGCGGTGTTCTCACACCAAGACAGCCTATCTCAAATTCGCTGACATTTTCAAAAATAAACTCAGCGCTGAGCTTCACAGGCTCTGTGGAATAGAGCACCATGCGGATAAACGGCACCTTCACGCCCTCGCTGCCAATACCCGAATAATAGGAAAAATCGCCGAAGGCACAGAAATCATACCAGTAGAATTCATCCGAAAGGTCAGTGATCTGCTCTATGCCGTAGATCTCGCTGAAATTCTTTTTCAGCGCCGAGCGCTCCTCTTCCTGTGGAACGGGCTTGCGCATACCGACAGCAAGCTTTTCAAAGCCCATGCCCTCGTACCATTTTATCAGGCTGTCCTCACAGAAGATCTGCACATTCATGCGGTAATCGCCGGTCTGACAGTACTCAACGATCCTGCGCACGATCTCCGCGCCTATGCCGTGCCGCCTGTAATCATCCCTTACGCAGATACCGCTCATAACTGCGGCAATGTGGCCGTCTGAGGCAACATGGCCGAGCCCCACGAGAGTATCACCATCGTAGGCATAGACAGAGTAGAAGGATTCATTCGCTTTTTTGATATCATCATCGGTGTAGCCGCTCAGCTGATACCATTTGAGTGCCTTGTACAGCTCAACAGCGTCATTCGGGGCCTTCATCTCCGATAAATATTCAATATCCAAGAAAACCCCTCCTGACTGTATGATCTGCCCCAATGGGTAAAAATCTACAAAAATATACATTTTTATTATAACATATTATTTAATTTATGCAATAGCGAAATGAGATTTTCGTTCTAATCCACAAATCAATTCATTCAGATTTAGTAAAAAAAGCAATTGCAAATTGTAATTTTATTACAATTTGAGAATTCACAAAAAATACATTTATTCAACAAATGCGATAACAGCGCCGTTTGGCGCATTTTATAATGAACCATGGTTAATTTTTATTTAAGTAATGGGATAATATTTATTAATCTATATGTGGTATAATCAAATATGTTGATTTATTTGAAAGGCATGGCCGCATCAGACAGTTTCTGCGTTCTGGATCGGGCTTTTCTTTCATAAACAAAAACCCGTAAAGGATTGATCATAATGAAGGCAGTTATTACAGTCATCGGTAAGGATGCAGTGGGTATCCTTGCAAAGGTAAGTGCTATATGCTCTGATGCGAACGCAAATGTTATCGAAGTAACCCAGAGCGTGCTGCAGGATATGTTTGCCATGATCATGCTTGTGGATATTTCCGCACTCAATGTGGGATTTTCCGAGCTTCAGGACAGGCTCACCGCCCTCGGCGACAGTCTCGGCCTTAAGATCCACACCATGCATGAAGATATCTTCAATACCATGCACAGCATATAAGTGCGGGGGACTGCCATGATTAATGTCTATGATATACTCGAAACCATAAGAATGATCGAAAACGAATGCCTTGATATCCGTACCATAACTATGGGTATCTCCCTTATGGACTGCATCGACAGTGATACGGACAGGGCGTGCGAAAAGGTCTATGAAAAGATAACCCACTGCGCCAAAGATCTTGTGCGCACAGGCGAGGAAATCGAAAAAGAATACGGTATCCCCATCATCAACAAGCGCCTGTCCGTCACTCCTATCTCGATAGTTTCGGCAGCGTGCGCTGATTCACCGGTGAAATTCGCCCTTACGATGGAAAGAGCCGCAAAGGAATGCGGCGTTAACCTTATCGGCGGATATTCCGCACTGGTGCAGAAGGGCTTTTCCGCAGGCGATGAGCGGCTGATCCGCTCTATCCCCGAGGCGCTGGCCTCCACAACAAGAGTATGCTCCTCGGTAAATGTCGGCTCCACCAAGACCGGCATAAACATGGATGCAGTAAAGCTCATGGGGCAGATAGTCCGTCAGACAGCCGAGATCACCGCCGATCAGCAGTGCTTCGGTGCCGCAAAGCTCGTTGTGTTCTGCAATGCCGTAGATGATAATCCGTTCATGGCGGGTGCGTTCCACGGCGTGGGCGAGCC
>CAMHMM010000064.1 GCA_946186215.1 uncultured Ruminococcus sp.
CTGATGTTGGCGCAGGTCTCGGCACACTCAAGATCTTCAACAACGATACACATCAGCTCCAGATCCCTGTAAATCTGGGTGGCGCACTTCCTCTGGCAGGCGTTCAGGCTGATATCACTGGTGATAATGTTATCGACCAGCCTGTTGACCTTGTTAACCCCACAGCTAACTATTTCAACCTTTCTTCCTATGACCTCGCTGACTATGGCTTCGTTGCTGGCACTGACTATACAACAGTACAGGGTGCAACTTGGGCTACAACTGGTCAGCCTATCTGCCCCATCATTGACAAGATCGCTACTGACCTCGGTTTCTCCAGCGTAAATGTTAACATCACTTACGAGCTGAAGAACTACTGGTATGATGGTCCTATGGGCGAGCAGTATGTAGGCTGGAGCCTTGGCTGGAATGAAGGCGGATCTACTCCTGCAGAGCTCGCATGGCTCGGCATCAACTCCTACGGCGAGAAGAATGCTGATTCCAAGTTCGTTAAGGAGCGCACTATTCCTCTGGATAACACCCTTCTCCAGAACCTCTCTGAGATCGACGGTCTCTTCAGCGGCTCTGTAAGCAAGGCTGGCGAGAAGAAGGAGCACATCTATCCTCTGCTCTCCACAAGCAGCGTTTACAGCTACTATCCCACAAATGTTGGTATGTACTATAAGAATGGTAAGACATACTGGGCAAATGATAAGGTAACTGTATATCAGACAGGTTTCGGTGATACTGTTGCTATTCCTTACTATGAGAATGCTCTTACAACTAACGATGTAATCGCAGCTATCAGAAGAAGCGGTTCCGGCACATCTCCTCTCTCTGTAATCAACGATGCTATCGCTAACGATTACGATGTAGAGTTCACATTCACTTCTGCTTCCGGCTATGTTGCAACAATGAACACAGCTGCAGTTCTGAACTGGCTCAATCCTCACGAGGAGATCACTTATCCCGTAATCAACGCTTGGAACAAGGCTACATTTGGTCAGCATCTTTACAGCTCTGCTTACAAGAATGTTTCTTCTCCTTATTCCGGAGCATCCTTCGATCCTGCATACAGCCTCTCTGCTAACGCAGCAACTGATATGTATGGTTCCTTCTCCAGCGCTTGGGCTCAGAACCTCGTAACTGCTGGTCTCGTTGTTAACAGCGAGCTCACAATGCAGCTCAACGATGTACAGAAGCTCCAGTGGGATGCTAACCAGCTCACATTCCATTGGGATGATGTAATCGATGGTAAGGTTACAAGAGTTAACCAGGTTCTCACTACTATGCTCCTCTACACTCCTGTAGACTGGTACTGGGATACTCTCGATGTTAAGGTTCTCAAGACCGAAGATGTTGAGGATGTAAACGCAGGCGAGTCCCTCGAAGAGGAAGGCGAAGAGCTCGAAGAAGAAGTAGTTGAGGAAGAAGTATTCGAGGAAGAGCCCGAGGAAGAAGTAGAAGAGGAAGAGCCCGAGGAAGAGATCGAGGTTGAGGTTGAGGAAGTTCCTGTTGAGGAAGAGCCCGTTGAGGTTGTTGCTCCTGTAGCTGAGTCTCCCAAGACCGGTAACGCTCCTATCGCTCTCGCAGTTATCCCTGTAGCTCTCGCTGCAGCAGCTGTAGTAGCTAAGAAGCGTGGCTAATCCTAATCGGATTCCACTTCTGAGTAATCCTTGAGATTACAAACTATACGCAATTATTCCCCGGCACGCAAGTGCCGGGGATATTTTTTTGCTTTCACAATTGATAAAAGGCCCCCTCGGGAGGGTGATCTCTCCGTGTCGGAGAGGTGGCGAAGTATGAGCCAGAGAGGTTGACCGACAGACCTGTCAAACAGCCCGTAACGGATGTTTGACTGAGGGAGATCGCCCGCAGATTAAAACAACAGAGTGCAGATTAATATCTGACGCAGATACTAATATTAATGTCTTCGTCGGATATAAGAAAGTATACTTTTAATATGCTTGGGCGATCTCCCTCCGTCACACTTTCGTGTGACACCTCCCTCCCGGAGGGAGGCAAAAAAACTCCCCCTCGGTGAGGGGGATATCATAATATCTTTGAAGATCATGTATTCGGCTGGAGTAAAGCCTTGGTCTGAGGCACCTTATAAAGCGCGAATGCAGCTGCGGCAGTGAATATCATTTCGGGGAACATATAGAAGCCGTTGTAAACGAAGCTGTAAAGAAATTCGTTATCAGCGGGGAAGCCGCTCCAGAGCTCGCCTGCAGAGTGCCACAGGAACACGCCGGAGATAAAGTGAACGAGAAAACGCGCGAACAGTGCGATAAGTATGCCGCCTACCTGCATTTTCAGTGACTTCTTCGAGAATAAACCGACCACGCCGAGAACCGAATAGGCAAGTATATAGTCGAGGATAAAGCAGGCGATGATCATAGGCACCGTGAGCCCCCATGTCATGACCTCGCCGAAATCAAGTGCAAGCTGAATGAATGCAAAAAGCGTTGAACAAATTATGCTCCACGGGAAGCCACGCCTTAGACCGAATATCATGATCGGCAGCATGGAAAGCAGCGTTACCGAGCCTCCGAAGGGCATATGTATGATCTTCACCATACTCAGTGCGGCGGCAAGTGCGGCCATGATCGCGCACTCCACCATTGCGGACAATTTCTTGTTTGCCATAAAAAACATCCTTTCCGTTGTGGATAAGGACGCAAAGACAGACCGCAGAATGTGCGGTTTATTCCCTACGCCGGCATTATCCGTATCAGGTTATAAGGGTCGAAGACTTGATCTTCCTCTCAGCGCGGTGCGGATATATCCCACGGATACACTCCATGGATATACCCCCGGCTCCCCGAAATAAATATTAGCACATTGCTACGGAAAAGTCAATAAGAACAGTAAATTTTACGGCATATATCAAGTTTATTAAAAAATCATCCCTTAATAAACAAGCCTATTATCTGGATGATGCCCCATGCGGCCGCATTTACGCCGACGATGGTTGCGCCAACGGGCGTTCCCATCATGATCGAAGTGATCATTCCCACTGCGGCACATATCACAGCAAATACTGCGGAAAATATCGTTACAGAGCGGAAGCTGCGGAAAAGCCGCATTGCAGCCAGTGCGGGGAATATTACAAGCGCTGAAATCAGAAGTGAGCCCACAAGATTCATTGCAAGGACGATTATCACCGCTGTTATCACGGCGATAAAGAGGTTGACCGCCTCTGTATTGGTGCCGATGGCCTTGGAAAAGACTTCATCAAAGGTTACATCGAAAATTTTATTATAAAACAGCACGAAAAGTGTTATAACTATCGCCGAAAGCACCATGCACAGTGTAACATCGTTCTTGTTCAGCGTGAGAAGTGATGTGGAGCCGAAAAGCGTGCTGCACACATCCCCGGATACATTGGCTGAAACGGGGAAAACATTCATCAGAAGATAACCAGCTGCAAGGGCGGTCACCGAGAATACCGCTATCGCCGCGTCCCCCTGCAGTTTTTTGTTCACTCCGCTTCGCAGCAGGAGTATCGCCGATATCACCGTGATCGGCAGGATCACCAGAAGATCATTAGTTACATTCAGTACCGATGCTACAGCCATTGCGCCGAATGCTACATGAGAGAGGCCGTCGCCAATGAACGAAAAACGCTTTAGCACCAGCGTCACGCCGAGCAGCGAGGAACAAAGCGCTATCAGTATGCCCACTATAAAGGCATTTCGAACAAAGTCGAAGCTCATATATTCAAGGAACTTATCCATAAATTCCGCCTTTCAGAGCTCTTACGGTCATGCCTGCAGCTGTGCGGCAGAAGAGCCTGTTTCAATGAATTTCCTGCCGGTATCGCTTTTGAGATATTCCTCGGTCGTCCCGAAAAATGAGGTTTCCCCGATATGCAGGATATGTGATGCGTATTTCACTGCCGCGCGGATGTCATGAGAGACCATCAGCACAGCCATGCCCTTTTTGTTGAGCTTTTCGATGAGCGAATACATCTGCTCGGTCACCACAGGATCAAGTCCTGTCACGGGTTCGTCAAGTATTATCAGCTTCTGAGCCGCGCACATCGCTCTTGCGAGCAGGACTCGTTGCTGCTGGCCGCCCGAAAGGCTTCGGTAGGAGCGCTTAGCAAGCTCCGAGATACCCATGAGCTCCATATTCTCACGGACGGAGGCTCTCTCCGCCTTGTTGTAGAAAGGGCGCAAACCCTTTCTTGTCTGACAGCCCGAAAGCACGATCTCCCACACAGATGCGGGGAAATCCTTCTGTGCCTCTGTCTGCTGGGGGAGAAAGCCTATTTCCTTACGGGTGATACCGTCGCTGAAGATGATATTTCCCTTGGTTACCTTTCTCAGTCCCGCCACGGATTTGATAAGCGTGCTTTTGCCCGCGCCGTTTGCGCCGACCACGCAGAGATAATCTCCCGCTTTGAGCTCAAAGGAGATATTTTCCGCGATTATCTTATCATACCCCAGTGTAAGGTCTTCGCATTTTATAAGAGTATCAGCCATTGCCTTCACCCTCTGCGCGGCATTTTTCACAGGTGCCGTAGAAGACAGTCCTGCGGGGATTGATGGTAAAACCGTGATGGCGGCTGAGATGCTCGCCGAACTGCTCGAGCTCCTCACAGCTTATGTGGAAAAGCAGGCCGCACACATCACACCTCGCATGAAAACAGGTGCCGTCATTGTGAAGGTCTGCGGCATATTCAAAGCAGGCGGGGCTGTTTGCATCTATGGTGTATTTGACCACGATACCCTCGTCCACCATCTTTTCAAGCTGCCTGTATACCGTGGTCTGCCCCACGGAATGGTTTTCCTCCCGCAGGTACATACACACATCATTCACGGTAACATGGCTGCCGCAGGAATTTTCAAGAAATTGTATTATCAGCTCGCGCTGTTTTGTTTTGTACTGCATAAACGCTCCATCGGTATAAAGTGATTTGGGCTCATTGAGCTGTCAGTGCTTTATTGCTTTGAGTACATCGTCATAGGATGCTTTCAGGAGAATATCATCAGCGCAGAGCACAGCCCTGAAAAGATATTCGCAGCCGCATGGATACACCAGCTCGGGAAAACAGAGCCCGAGCCCTTTTTCTCGTTGACATAGCCCATGCAAAAGCCTATCCCGCCTGTGAAAAGTATTATAAGAACCGTCTTTACCGCACCTGTGAGCGGAAAGAACATTACTCCGTGCAGCAGGCCAAACATCACGCTCTGCACGATATTTCCCGCAGTGAAGCCGAATTTTGCCGCAATTCGCTTTAGCAGAAAGCCACGGAAAACTATTTCCTCAGGCAGTGCTGTTTTCAGGCAGGCATAGACGGCTATCGCAGGCAGTGCGCCTATTCCCGCGCCGTCAAATTCCGATGCTGCAGTCTCCACTCCGCGGAGCATGAACAGCATAAACACCGACAGCGCCATAAAAGCAGCCGATATGCCCAGTATCCATGCAAAAGTCTTGTTTTCCTTAAATCCCTTTACGGGTATGAGCCCTGCCCATTCAAAAAAGCTGACCTTCTTCCTTGCGGTGATGAGCCACCATACAAGGGGTATCAGCGAAAATAGTATCATCTGTATGACAGCACCGATAAGCTGCCCGATAAACAGATCCATTCCGTTTCCTCCGAGGTTTTGTAACATCCAGATATTATTATATCACCGCGCTGAGGCGATGTCAATGAAATTGAAAAAGATTTTCATTATCATTTTGCAAGAAAAAACCGCAGGATGGCCTGCGGAAATATACTGTAATGATCAAAATCTGTGATCAGTCAAATACATTAGAATATATCTTGTTGTGCTGTGGCTTTACACCGAGACGGGAAAAAAGCTGGCGCTCGGTCACGAACTCAAAGCCGTCATTCAGCAGACGGGGAATGAGAAGATCCAGCGTCTGTGCTGTCTTTGAATTGAATTCGCAGTCGTGGAGCAGGAGCATTTCGCCGTTTCTCGAGTTGGCAACAGAACGCTCGTAGCGATCCTTGACAGATGTTTCGGGAATCCAGTCTTCACAGCCTGCGCCGCATATGAATGTCAGCGGGATGTTGTCGTACATTTTCTGATCGTATACGATATAGGGCGGGCGGAAAAATTCAGGGTACACACCGGATATGTCCTTTATGAGATCCTGTGTTTCACCTATCTCGGTCTGTATCTGGTCGGGAGTGAGCTTTGTCATATCCGTGTGGGTGAAGGAGTGATTTTCAAGATCGCATCCAAGCTTTAGTGCTCTTTCCGCTGAAACGCGTGTCTCCATATTTATGTTTTCACCGATCAGGAAAAAGCTTGCCGGAACATTGTATTTTTCCAGTCTGTCGAGCACCTCGTTGGTCACACTGTTGTTCGGACCATCGTCAAAGGTAAGTGATATAAGCTTATGTTCCATAAAATCCCCTCTGATCCGCCGCAGCGTTAACTGCGGCGGAAACATTGATCACTTAGCCTTGCCCTGATTTGCAACAGCGTTCATCTTAGCCTTGAGAGCTTCCTGATCGCCGAGATAGTAGGACTTGATTACCTTGAAATCATCATCGAACTCATAAACAAGAGGAGTTGCGGTGGGGATATTTACATTGATGATCTCGTCAGCGGAGAGATTGTCGAAATACTTTACGAGAGCGCGGAGAGAGTTGCCGTGTGCTGCGATGATAACGCGCTTGCCGGCCTGCATCTCGGGCTTGATAACCTCGTTGAAGTAGGGGACTGCTCTCTCGATAGTTGTCTCGAGGGACTCGTTAGCGGGGAGAAGTGCGGGATCAACATCCCTGAACATAGCCTGCTTTGTAGCGCTGCGCTCGTCATCTGCTTCAAGTGCGGGGGGCTTAACATCGAAGGATCTTCTCCAGATCTTTACCTGATCCTCGCCGTACTTTTCAGCTGTCTCGGACTTGTTGAGTCCCTGAAGTGCGCCGTAGTGACGCTCGTTGAGCTTCCAGCTCTTTACAACGGGGAGCCATGCTCTGTCCATCTCATCAAGAGCATAGTTGAGTGTGTGGATAGCACGCTTGAGGTAAGAAGTGAAGCAGATATCGAAATCATATCCCTCTGCCTTGAGCAGTCTGCCTGCATTCTTTGCTTCCTCTACGCCCTTTTCGCTGAGATCTACATCCATCCAGCCTGTGAAGAGATTGAGCTTGTTCCATTCGCTTTCGCCGTGGCGGACAAGAACGAGTTTCATCAATGTGATCATATCCTTTCGTAATTGGGTATCTGCATAAAATGTGCATACATCTATTTTACACCATAATTTGGTATTTTGCAAGTATTTTTTTGCGGTAGGCGGCGCAACGCCGCTGTTACCCGCTCTTTTATTTGAAAGGTAACTCTCATTTGCAGCCCGGAACTTTAAAATGTAAAAAGGCAACAGTCAGTTTATCCGTAACCAACCCCTCCGCCTCGCTGCGCTCAGCCCCTCCCTCTGGCGGGTGGTGGAAGGGTGTTTTCAGAAAACTAAACCAGAGTTTCGAGCTGCAAACGAGCGATCCCATACAAAAGAGAGTACGGGAGGGTGCAGGCTCTGCCTATAATTAAACAGTAATAATGGTTTCGGGCTACAAATGAACGCTTCCGCTCAAATAAGAGAGCGGGTAACAGCGGCGTTTCGCCGCTTATTCGGGAGTGAATTCGGTGTAATCGTCGTCTGCGTCGATATCTATGTCGATGGTCGCAACAGGATCATCAGCGCGGCTCTCTTCAGCTTCAAGCAGAGCATCTATATCCTGACCGGACTCCTCGGCTGCCTTCATAGCCGCCTTTTCCTTCTTGCTCTTCTCGGCCATGTTCTTTTCGACTTCCTCGCGCTTTTCGACGATCTTCTGCTCGATCTCTGCGAGGACCTCGGGATTTTCGCGGAAGAACTTCTTTACATTCTCGCGTCCCTGACCGATCTTCTTGTCGCCGTAGCTGAACCATGCGCCGCTCTTCTTGATCACCTTGAGCTCCGTAGCGATATCGCAGACCTCGCCCATGCGGTCGATGCCCTTGCCGTAGATGATATCGAACTCGCACTCCTTGAAGGGGGGAGCGACCTTATTCTTTACAACCTTGCACTTGGCGGAGGTACCGGTGATCTCCTCGCCTACCTTGATCTTGGTGCCCTTGTGTACCTCGATGCGCACGGATGAATAGAATTTCAGCGCACGGCCGCCGGGAGTTACCTCGGGATTGCCGTAGGGGTTGCCGATCTTCTCGCGCACCTGATTGATAAAGATAGCCACGCAGTTGGTCTTTGCTATAACGGATGTGAGCTTTCTCATGGCCTGTGACATGAGCCTTGCAAGAACGCCCATGTGGGAGTCACCCATAGTGCCCTCGATCTCCGCCTTTGTTACCATAGCTGCGACCGAGTCGATAACTATCATGTCGATAGCGCCGGAGCGCACCAGCTCCTCTGCGATCTCCAGAGCCTGCTCGCCGTTGTCGGGCTGGGATACCAGCATATTGTCGATATCAACGCCCAGTGCCTTTGCATAGATAGGATCCAGAGCGTGCTCAACATCTATGAACGCTACCTCGCCGCCCTGTTTCTGCGCCTCTGCGATGCAGTGGAGCGCAAGAGTGGTCTTGCCCGAGCTTTCTGCGCCGTAGAGCTCGACGATCCTTCCGCGGGGGAGACCGCCTACGCCCAGAGCAAGGTCAAGTGTGAGGGAGCCTGTGGGTATCGCTTCGATATTAAGGTCGGGGAGAGTTCCCAGACGCATTACAGCGCCCTTGCCGTACTCCTTTTCGATATGAGCCAGAGCGACTTCAAGCGCCGCCTTCTTTTCCTCGGCAGTGACCTTTTTAACGGGTGCTTCTATCTGCTTTTTCTTTTTATCAGCCATTTATATTATCTCCTTATAGT
>CAMHMM010000065.1 GCA_946186215.1 uncultured Ruminococcus sp.
TATATAATGTTGAATTTGCATATCGCGGACTTTTGCCGCTTTACTATGCAAAAATTTATGCTTTCAAAATTGTATGCTTAGTGCAAAATTATAATAGTCATAAAAGTTCCGAGCCACAAAAGTGTGTTTTATGACAAATAAAAGTACGGATGAAAGTGGTATAAAAAGTTTCGGGTTACAAATAAGAGTTACCATTATAATGAAAGTGCGGATAGCTGCCGGTCTTACCGGCCGGGAGGGTGCAGGCACTGCCTGCTGGGTGCTTGCAATTGCAGAAGAAATGTGGTAGAATATATTTCGGAAGCTTTCGTTTATGCGGGCTTTGCCCGGCTAAGTGAAAAAACAGAAATAAAAGTTTCAGACTGCAAGAGGTGAAGATCAGGATGTGTCTTATCTGCGACAGGATAGAAATGATAAAAAACGGCACCAATCCGTATTTTGTTAAAGAGCTTGATACAGGGTATGTGGTCATAGGCGATAATCAGCATTTTTACGGGTATACACTATTCTTATATAAATCACATGGTGAAGTGACCGAGCTTTTTCACCTTGACAAGTCGGAAAGGGCAAGGTTCATGTACGAGATGTCCGCAGTAGCCGAGGCTGCGTCAAGGGCATTCGGTGCTGAAAAAATGAATTACGAGCTTCTGGGCATGGGGGATGCACATCTGCACTGGCATCTGTACCCGCGCAGAACAGGTGATATCGGCGAATACGGGAATCATGGAAAAGGCCCCGTGTGGTGGTACCCTATGGAGAAAATGTATTCAGACGATAACCGCCCCGATGAAAAGCAGCTTTCGGAAATGAAGCAGAAGCTTCTCACCGAGCTGGAAAAACTGCTCTGAGCAGATTTTAAGAGGTAAATATGGTAAGAGAGATAGTACACGATCCGTTCATGCTCAAAATAAGATCGGCTGATACCACAGCAGAGGATAACCCAACTGCACAGGATCTTGCGGATACGCTGGTATTCCACAAAAAAGGTTGTGTGGGAATGGCCGCAAATATGATCGGTGTCCATAAGAGAATAATTGCATTTTTCGATAATTCCAAGGTGACGGTTATGTTTGATCCCGAGATCATACAGAGATCGCAGCCCTATGAAACAAAAGAAGGGTGTCTTTCCCTTGTGGGCGATCCGCGGCCTGTGACACGGTATAAGAGCATAAAGGTGCGCTTTGCGGATAAATACAGGAAGGTGCATGAAAAAAGATACAGCGGCATCACTGCGCAGATAATACAGCACGAGATCGACCACTGCAACGGTGTTCTTATATGAATATACTGTTTGTGTGCAGCCGAAACAAGCGGCGCAGTCTCACTGCGGAAAAAATATTCGACGGCGTGAATGGCCACCATGTGCGTTCTGCAGGGACGGAGAACGATTCGCGTGTGAAGGTGACTGCGGGGCTCATCGGATGGGCTGATCTTGTGATATGCTTTGAAAAGAAGCATCTGCGGCGGCTCAGGGAGAAATATCCCGATGAGATGAGCGCAAAGCGGACAGCCACTCTCAATATCCCCGATGAATACTGCTATATGGATGATGATCTTGTTGATATACTGCACAGCTGTGCGGATGAATATATGTGAGGTGCATTGAAATGAATGATAACAGCTCGGCATACAATGCCTGTGTCTACGATGAAAACATAGTAAATACCCTGCCGTATTACAGAGAGTACAGTGTGCAGATAATGGATGTGCTGAGGGCAACAGGCCGCAAAAACATAAGCTGGCTCGATACGGGCTGCGGCACGGGCACACTGGCTGAAAATGCACTTAAAATACGGGATGATATCAGCTTTACCCTTTGCGATCCTTCACAGAAAATGCTTGATATCGCAATGGAAAAGCTGGAAGGCAGGAATGTACGGTTTATCTGCGCATCCTCGCAGGAGCTTGATATCGAGAACGAATTTGATATCGTAACTGCGGTGCAGTGTCATCACTATCTGAGCCCGCAGGAGCGTGAGACAGCCGTCGGAAAGTGTTTTCGTGCGCTGAAAAAGGGCGGGATATTCGTGACATTTGAGAATATCAGGCTGTCTGCAGATGAAAGCGATGCCATCGGGATTAAACGGTGGACACAGTTTATGGGCGATCACGGAATGACACCCGAGCAGATAGAGCATCACACCTCCAGACGATTCAGAGAAGTCTTTCCGATAACAGTTGACGAGCACCTGAAGCTGCTTGCAAAATGCGGCTTTGCCACCGCGGATATCCTGTGGGCATCGTATATGCAGGCAGGGTTCTGGGCGATAAAGTGAACAGGAGAAATTATGTTTGATAAATTTACGGTATGGGCAAAAAACAACGGCTGGAATATCATAGCTTCATCCGGGAAGACGGAACTGCCCG
Source organism: uncultured Ruminococcus sp. (assembly GCA_946186215.1). Classification (GTDB taxonomy): domain Bacteria; phylum Bacillota; class Clostridia; order Oscillospirales; family Ruminococcaceae; genus Huintestinicola. The sequence continues at coordinate 2,368 of CAMHMM010000065.1, forward strand.
AGAATATAAAAACCAGATATGATATACCTGAAAAATGGTATCAGTTTGTCTCGGCGTTAAGGGTATGCGAAGATAAGACGGCGACAAAATGGTTTCTGACACCGGGGGATTTTCTTCCCCGCGAGGATGGGTTCCAATGGAATGAATTTGAGCTTATGAGCCTTGAATATGCTAACGATGAAAGCAGCATCACGGCATTCTGGGACAGGCATCTGCCGGTATTTATGTCGGTGGACGGAGAATATTCCTATTATGCGGTAGATACAGAGAGCGGAAAAGTCGTAAACGGCTGTGAGCCGGAATTTGAGGATGTGACCGTGGCGGCAGACAGCTTTGAGGAATTTATCGGTAAGATAATTTCAGGCGAAATAGTTCTGTGACGGACGATCAGAGGGAATATAATGCAGATCACTGATAACAACAGGGAAGTCACCTATAACGGTGAGGATATCATAAACATCCTCAAGGAGATAAACTATATCCTCATCTCGCTCCATGATATGGGAAGCTATTATGCCGGGGGCATAAGCGAAAACAGGAAGGAGTATGAGAGGGAAACAACTGCGTTTATAGATGATTCAAGAATATGTGACAGACTGGCGGCTGTCAGGGCAAGACTGTCCGCAGGTTTTGATCTTTCAGCAGGAGAGGACGATACGGATGACCTTGAAAGAGCCTGCTCGGATATCAGTTACTGGCGCAGACCGGGTGACTTTTCGGATAAATTCTGGGTGAAATGATACTATTTTGTATATGTATATATATATTCTGCCGCTTTTTCCCTGTTTATGACGGGGAAAAGCGGCGTGTTTCATTATCAGTGCGATGGAGCTGTCACGCTTTTGGGCTGATGAGAAGCGGATATGTGCAGAAAATATATAATGTCTCTGATTCGCGGTACCGATTTGTTTAATTACACATATTGACACATGATGTTTATGCGTGTATAATTGTATACAATGATACATTAATACGAACATACAATACAAGACGCAAGAAAGCTGTACAAAGGAGGAGCCGATATGAACCACACAATGCCCGAGATAAGTCTCAGCCGCCGCACCAATCTGCTTGATTTCGATACCTATGAGTATGAGCTGCAGGAGGTGGAGCGCCCCGAGCTTTTCCGTGATATGTTCCCCTATACCGAGGTGCCCAAGGTAGCATATAACTACCGCCATGTGCCGATGAATATGCCCGAGAACATATATATCACCGACACCACATTCCGTGACCACGGCGCAGATGGTGGATATATTCAGGATGCTCCACCGCCTCGGAGGGGAAAAGGGCATAATCAGGCAGACGGAGTTTTTCGTCTATTCCAAAAGCGACCGTGATGCCCTTGAACAGTGCATGGCACTGGGTTATGAATTTCCTGAGATCACCACATGGATAAGAGCGAGCAAGAAGGATTTTGACCTTGTCCGTGATATCGGCGTTAAGGAAACGGGTATCCTTGTATCCTGCTCCGATCATCATATTTTCAATAAAATGGGGCTCAACAGAGGGCAGGCGATGGATAAATATCTGGGCATTGTAAAGGAATGCATCAGTGCAGGCCTGCGCCCGAGATGCCATTTTGAGGATATCACCCGTGCGGATTTCTACGGCTTCGTAGTTCCCTTTGCGATAGAGCTCCGCAAGCTTTCCGAGGAAAGCGGCGTTCCCATAAAGATCCGTGCCTGTGATACTATGGGTTACGGTATTCCCTACCCCGGTGCTGCGCTTCCGAGAAGCGTGTCAGGCATAATCTACGGCCTTCAGCATTATGCAGGCTTTTCAAGCGATATGCTGGAGTGGCACGGGCATAATGATTTCTACAAGGCTGTCACGAATGCCGCTACTGCATGGCTTTACGGCGCGGGTGCGGTGAACTGCTCGCTTCTGGGTATCGGGGAGCGCACAGGAAATGTGCCTCTGGAGGCAATGGTGTTTGAGTACGCATCTCTCAGGGGAACGCTCGATGGGATGGACACAAGAGTTATCACCGAGATCGCCGATTACATCGTGAACGAAACGCATTACGATCTGCCGCCCATGACTCCCTTTGTGGGCAAAAGCTTCAATGTCACCCGTGCGGGCATCCATGCAGACGGGCTGATGAAGGATGAGGAGATATACAATATATTCGACACGGACGGACTTCTGGGCAGACCGCCCTATGTATCCGTCAGCGCATCATCAGGCCTTGCGGGGATCGCTTGCTGGATAAACAATTATTTCCGTCTGTCGGGTGAAAATTCCGTTGACAAGAAGGATCCCGCCGTGGCAAAGATCAAGGAATGGGTGGATAAGGAGTATGAGGGCGGCCGTGTCACCGTGATAAGCGATGATGAGCTTGAAGCACTGACCGCACAGTACCTGCCGCAGATATCGGGGAGGAAGTAAAATGCTGCTGGAGACCGATGACCGATCACTGAGGATACGGGTTTTCAACGCCATCGAAAACGCCATTCTTGACGGCGAGTACAAGGACGGGGACAGTCTCAACGAGCTGCGGCTGTCAAAGGAGCTGGGAGTCAGCAGAACGCCTGTACGCGAGGCGCTGATGCAGCTCGAGCTGGAAGGGCTTGTCCGCAATATACCCAATAAGGGCGCAGTCGTAGTCGGCGTTACCGAGCAGGATACCCATGATATCTATGAGATACGCATCCGCATAGAGGGGCTCGCATCAAGGCTTTGCGCGGAGAATATCACCGATGATGAGCTTCACGCACTTGAACAGATAGTCGATCTTCAGGAATTCTATCTGATGAAGAACGATACCGAGCAGATATGGCGGCTCGACGGGGATTTTCACAAGATCATATATGATGCATCCAGAAGCCGCCCCCTGCGCTTTACCCTTTCAAATTTCCACAACTATATCAAAAAAGCCCGCGATATCTCCATGCAGACCGAGGGCAGGGCTGAAAAGACCGTTGCGGAGCACTGTGCCATACTCAGCGCGATAAAGGAGCATAACGGCGAACTGGCGGAAAAGCTTACGGCGCAGCATATCTCCAATGCTGAGGATAATATTTTCAGAAATAACGGAAATATCTGTCCATGAAAATACGCGGCAGGATAAGGAGAACTGGATGAAAATAATATACAGGGCTGCACATACCGGTGATGCCGATGCGATATTCGGGCTTGTACAGAATGCGATAAAGCAGATGGAAAGCAATAATATCTTCCAGTGGGACAGCATTTATCCCGACAAAGAGGATTTTGAGGATGATATCCGTAAAAACTGTGCATATGTGGGGCTCATTGATGAAAGGATCGCCGTGGTATATGCGCTGAACAGGGAATGCGACGAGCAGTACAGCTGCGGCAGCTGGCAGTATGACGGCGATGATCATATCGTGATACACAGGCTCTGTGTTTCTCCGGAATTTCAGAATATGGGAGTTGCGGGTATCACCATGCGTCATATTGAGGATGATATGCGCGGCCGCGGCATAAAGGCAATAAGGCTCGATGTGTTTTCGGAAAACCCGTATGCGGTCAGGCTGTATCAGAAAAACGGCTATCACAGAGTCGGTACTGCAAACTGGCGCAAGGGCGAATTCTATCTGATGGAAAAGCTGCTGTAAATATCCTGCCCCCGTCCGGATCACGGACGGGGGCATTCAGTATAATATGTCTTTTTGTGGGGCATAGAAAGGGCTGATCTTATCACCATTTTCAGCTCATAACTTGATTTATGCATCTGAAAATCTATTAGAATAGCTGAATTCTTACTATGCATATCATATATTCAAGCCTTATTGAACTTGTCTTTGCCCTGCTTGCATCTCGGACACTTCCAGTCATCAGGCAGATCCTCAAATGCTACGCCGTCATGCTCGGCAGGATCATATACATAACCGCAAATCGAGCAGACATACTTTCCGCTTGCCTGCTGTGCGGAGAAGTCCACTTCTGCAAGCACTGTCGGAACGGGTTTATCCAAGTCCATAACACGCTTTGCTTCAAGGTTCTCATAGCCCTGCGGAGTATGCGTGCCACAGTAAACGGTAGGATTAGTTCTGACGAACTCACGCACGCGGTCAAGTGTCTCACGGGCAGCCGAAATATCCTCAAATACAACGGACAACTTGTTCTCGTAGAGAGCTTCGTCCACATAGGTAATATCGCCGTGGAGCATATAGAACAGCCCGTCGTTTTCAGCGATGATTATGCTGTTGCCGTTTGTGTGTCCTTTAGCCTTAATGAAATAAACGCCCTCTGCGATCTTCTGACTTTCAGGGAAGTTGTGATATGCGCCGTCTGTAAAGTGAACAGGAACGATGTTGTCAAGTCCCTGCAATTCAGCGGCTGATACTTCATCAGCGTTCACATATATCTTGGCATTCGGGAAAGACTTCAATTCGCCCGAATGGTCATTATGCTTATGGGTGAGCAGTATCTTTGTGACCTGTTCGGGCTCGTAGCCGAGTGCCTTGAAAGCATCCATATAGCTGCAAATATCTTTGCCTGTATAGAGAGGACTGTTCTCGTCAGGAACTTCTTCGGGTGTTCCGGCAGGCAGCCCGGTATCAACAAGGATAACTTCATCGCCTGTGTCTATAAGATAGTTTTGCAGACTTCCCCTGTAGCGTATATTCTTGTCATACTTTTCTGCACTGTCTTCACCGCTCATAACGAACGGCTGTGTATAAAAACCGTCTCTTCTGAATTTTACAGCTTTGATCTCCATTTTTGGAGCATCGGATTTCTTACCGCACTTGAATGCGGGACAGCTTTCAGGAGCCTCGGGGATCTTCTCACCCTTGACCGCTGCCTTGATTACACTACGGTGCATATACAGCATCAAAAGTGCTGTGCCTGCGATCGCTCCGGATAAAAATGCAACTGCTGTTTTGATCATGACGATTTCCTCCTTTGCACAAAGGGCTGCCGACAACTGACCGACAGCCCCATATTGTTGTGATTACTTTTCAGCAGGCTCCCACTTGCATCTCACGGGAGATACGATAGAGCCGTCCTTTTTCATTGCTGTCATTGTCTTATCAACTACCTTGCGGTCAAGACCTGTCAGCTCAGCGATCTTGCCTGCGTTCAGCGGTTCGCCTGCTTTCTTCATTGCATCAAGTATCTGCTGCTTTTCGTCCATGAGATGACCTCCTTATTCTCCGAGCTGCTCGATCAGATAGTTCTCCATACCGATCTGCTCTATAATGCACAGGTGTGCCTTTACCCAGTTATAGTGTTCCTGCTCGTCAATGATGAACTTCTGGATCATTTCCTTAGTTACATAATCATCATCGAACATCGCAAGTGACTTGCTCATCATAGGAAGAGCCTCGGCTGCGTCCTTGCAGTCATATTCAAGCATTTCCTTGACATCGGTGATAACGGGATACTGCTCGATCTCAACAACAGGGGTAACACCCATCTCGATCAGGCGTGCATTGACCTTCTTTGCTTCATTCCATTCTTCTTCGGATTCAGCCATGATCTTATCGGCGAGTTTGGTAAGTCCTCTTGCTTTGAGAAGCTGAGCGTGGATAGAATGCTGCTGTGAGTTGCCGAACCAGCCCTTTGCAAATGTCTTTAACAGTTCAATTTTGTCCATGATAGATACCTCCTGTGTTTCATTTGTCGCATACTGTCATATTGTATACAACTTATGCTTTTATTATATCCTAAGATCACAGAAGATACAAGCTATAATAATACCCGGATATCTCATTATGAGACATTCGGGCAAAATTCTCTCATTTTATGTTTAAATATTCTTTCAGAGGTTCGGGAACTGCCTTTTCAAACAGCTCCGCAAGGTGGTCTGCGGTGCTGTCAAATTCTCCGAGCAGCCACCCACAGGTGAGCTGTACCGTACCGAAAATATACACCCTTACATATACTTCAAGGTCATGAGAAAGCACCCTCATTGATGAGTTTTTCAAAATACAGTCGGTGAGATGCCCTATATTTGCATCTGCAAAGTATCGCACAAATGAATCCATACCGCTTGTATGCAGAAGGAGATTTTTCATGTACTTTCTGTTTTCATCAAAAAAGCGCATACAGTCGGTCAGGATATGTTTCCACTCATATCCTGATTTGCCGAAATTCACTATGATCTCCGAGGTGCGCTGAACATAGTCATAGGCGATAAGATCATACTTGTCCTTGAAGTGGCGATAGAATGTCGCGGGAGAATAATCGCAGTTATACACGATATCCTTAATAGTGATCTTGTCTATCGGCACTGTTTCGGCAAGCTCACGGAATGATTCGGCGAGTATTTCTTTGGCTGTCTTTCGTTTCATGGTATCACCTCGGGCGAGTGCTTTTTTACAATTATAGCATTTTTCGGGGGTGATTTTCAAGATGGTCATATAAAAAAGAGAACAATAATTGATCCCTGCTGTCCGTACAGTCTGTAGAACAACAGGGATAAGCTATATCACGGCTTTTGTGTATG
>CAMHMM010000066.1 GCA_946186215.1 uncultured Ruminococcus sp.
TCGGCCTGCCGATTATCACCGTTTCGATGCCCTGCCTGATTATCCTTGAATCATCGTATTTCGCCGCAATTGCGTCCAGTGACGAACCGATGGAAACAAGGCTCTCATCAAGCTCGTTCCCGCTGAGCCCCTCTATATCCTCGTCGGGGTAGTCTATCCATGCGCCGATAGCCGCAAGGACGGCACTGAGCCTGTCCCGCTCGGCTGCGATGCGGCGGTAGAGCATACCGTCCTTTACATTGTTCACCCTGCGCAGACAGGCGCGGCTGTCTGCGGATATCACATCCATGACCGCCTCGGCCTGTGTAAGGGAAAGCTTGCCGTTTTCAAAGGCGCGGCGTGTGAATTCTCCCGGGGATGCAGGCACCGCGCCGCTGTCATATATCAGGCGCAGTATCTGCTCGGTCACGAAGATACCCCCGTGGCAGGATATCTCTGCGGTGTCCTCACCCGTGTAAGAATGGGGTGCGCGGAACACCGTAAGCACGCCGTCGTCGAGCTTTTCCCCGCCGTTTACTATGCTCCCGTAGGCACAGGTGTAGCCCTCCATTTCAGGGGGCTGCTTTTTTGTTGAGAGGGGACGGAATATCCTTTCTGCCACTGTGAGCGCATCATCCCCGGATATCCTTATGACCGAGATGCCGCCCGCCGCTCTCGGCGTGGAAACGGCAGCGATAGTATCATTCATCATTGCAACCCCCGATTTAAGAAAATACCGAATAGTGTGTAAGACACATATCCGGTATCCTCTGGTTCTATCTTCGTCTTCTGTCATGTCCCTGCTGACGGTAAAAAGCGGATTTATCCTCATACATGAGCTTGTCTGCCATACGGTAGAGCGCCTCGGAATCCACATCCCTGTTTTCGGCGCGGCAGGCGGTTCCTGCGGAAAGGAATATGGCATTTATCTGCTTGCCTCTGTGCTCTGCGGCATATTCCTTCATGGCGCTGATCTTCTTTTCAGCCTCTTCGCGGCTGCCTCGGCTGAGTACGGCAAATTCGTCGCCGCCCATCCTTGATATCACCGCATCCTTGCCGAAGGCCTTCCTGACGATCACGGGCACGGCGCATATCAGCTCATCGCCTGCCACATGACCGAGAGTATCGTTTGTCTGCTTGAGACCATTCACATCAATGACAGATATGCACATATCTTCTCCCAGTCTGTCGGGAGCCTCGAGCATCTCCATGAAATACTTTCGGTTGTATACCCCTGTCATGTGGTCGGTATAGGCCTGCAGGCGCGTCATCCTGTAATAGTATTCCGAGCTCAGTGCAAGAAACTGCGCCGTAGCGGAATCGGCAATGAACAAAACAGGGAAGCGGCTGATAAAATTACTCGTGTAAAGGTCGGCAATGTACCCTCTCAGCGGCGTGTAGAACAGCGCCACAACCAGCAGAGTGAAGTATACATTCATGCCGATGCCTATTTTCAGACCGAAAAGACTGATGCTGAACAGCGGTATCAGCAAAAGCCACAGGACTGCGAAGCCCTCGTTTCCGCCCGACAGCGGGAACACGGTGAACACGCCCGTGAGTATCAGTGCCATGATCACCGAGGATATCCTGCTCTTTCTGAACACGCCCGCGAGAACGCCTGTGAACGCAAAGCCCGCCACAAGTATCACCGAGGTGATGGTCATAAGCGTTGAATGCTTTATGATGTTCATTATGAGCATTATCCCCGCAGAAATACACACTATCACAGACATGGCCACATTCTTGCTGCACTGCCTCTGTCCGTCCTCGGCGATATCCGTTCTGAGGATCTCTAAAATTCTGCTTATCTTTTCCATATAATAACCCTGCTCATTCGCAGCTTACTATCTGCTTCATCTTTTCCTTCATGCTCACGACCTTGTAGCGCTTGCCCTTGACCGCTCCCGTAAGAGCGCTGACTCCGATCCTTTCATAGAAGGATGCGACAAAGAGCAGTGCTGCGGTGTAGTGCAGCGCAGGCTCGTTGGTGGAGATGCTGTAAACACTGTCCGTGTAGCAGAGTGCCGGGGGATCGCTGCTTTTGAGCACCCATTTCGAGTAGGAATCCGCACGGAATTTATTGGGGCCGCAAACCACGAGCCCGGGCAGGCATTCATCGCCCGGTACGGCTGCGGATGCCATGTGGCTCGGATAATGCACGAAACCGCGTCTGTTGCCGGTTACAAAGGCCTTTGCACAGGAATTCATGCCGAACAGGCACGAAAGCCCCTCTGAGGTGCACTTCAGGTATTTGTCATTGCCCGTGAGAAGATAGGCAAGGATAGTTGACTGCACATTGGATATGAGCCTGAATGCGGTGCCGTAGCTGAAGCCGCCGTTTGCCCCGCAGGTGCAGCCGTAGGCGCTTTTTTCCGAAGCAAGGCAGAGCATATCCGCGTGATCGGTGAGCCTGTGCCTGATGACCGCCAGTACATGGCCGTCGTATTTTTTCCGGGAAAGCAGTGCGGCCAGCGCCGCAAACCCGCCCACAGCGCTTTCGGTAAAGCCCGTGAACTGGGATGTCATATGCTTTTTGCAGATGATATCGTAAAATTCCTTCTGGCCTGTGAGGGCATACATCTCGCTAAAGCACCACATGAAGTCGGATTCGAGGGCGTATGGTGTGCCGTCCTCGGCAATATCGCCCAGGTGCCCGAAATAGCATTTATATTCGTCACAGGAGCATATAAATATCCACGATCTCTGCACCACAGCAGAAAGCTTGTAGGCAAAGAGCTTGTCATATTCCGAAAATACACGGCTGCCCAGAGCGCACACTGCCGTGAAGCGAAGCGCGGCAAGGCAGGTCTTTTCTCCGAGGCACTGTCTGTCCATATCCTCCTCGGGACGGGCTGCAAACGCAAGAGGCTTGCGGAAGGGCGCGGCATTTTCAAACACGCCGCCGTCATCATCCTGCATCTTCATCAGGAATTCCAGCCCCCAGCGGGCTTCCTCGAAAAGCCTGCGGCGCATTTCCTCCGAACGGTTGTCTGGGAAAAGGCACAGGGAATACAGTATCTGTGCCGCCACGAGCGCTGTGCGGGAAGCATCCCTGTCATATCCGCCCATATTGTGCCAGCCGCCCGAAACATCCCTGCCGTCGATAGTCTGGGTATGGCAGGGGGCGTGCATGAAGCTTTCCAGCTCCAGTCCTTCGGGAACATCCTCTGCCCTGAGCCTGCAGCCGCATCTGCTCGCATAGATCGCGCCTATGGTCTGCTCGGCCAGACTGCGGTAGGGTTTCTCGCTTATCTCAAAGGTGATGGAACGGCGGAATCCTACTTTTACATAGAACCTGCCGCATCCGGTAAAGCCCGAAAAATCCGCAGTGCGCACCTTATCGCCCGAATCCGGATCAACAACAGGCGCACTCAGCTCGCCGGAATACACGCTGTAACCCGTATTGGCATCGATTATTGAAAAGGCCGTTCCGCCCACCGTAACACGGGCAAGCTTGGGACGATCCTTCATGTAGCCCTTCAGGCTCACAGTGATCTTATTCTTCATATAAGCACCCTAAGTTTCACACATGGCGTGCAGCATTCAGCCTGCGGCTCTGACAATAAAGCTTCTGTCCTCTCTGTCTGCAGCAGAAAGGTTTATCCGTTATTGCCCGCGGGTCCACGGCCGTGCTGTTTCCTGTCACACTTTTCCGTTCGGTATCAGTCCCTGCCCTGAGGGAGGAGATATTTGAGAGAATACTCATCCACCTGCCGCAAAAAATCCTCGTTTTCGGATTTTTTCAGGTTCTGGAGATATTCATGATTTTCCAGCGTTCCGTCGCTTATCTGGATTATATTTACTGCGATATTCGAGCAGTGATCGGATACACGCTCCACATTGGTGAGGATATCCGTGAACACAAAGCCCTGCTCGATCGTACAGACCTGATCGCGCAGTCTGTCGATATGGCGGTTCTTCATCTCCGCACAAAGATTGTCAACTACTTCCTCAAGGGGCTCCACACGCCTTGCGGTCTCCACATCGTGGTCGGTGAAGGCTCTAACGGTGATCTTCAGGATATCCTCGAGAGCACGGAAGAGCACATCCAGCTCGCGCTTTGCCTGATTGGAAAATTCAAGTCCCTTTTCATTTATCTCCTTTGCGGAATCAAGAAGATTTACCGCATGGTCGGAGATACGCTCAAAATCGCCGATCGCATGGAGTATGGATGAAACGGTCTTGTTGTCGGCGGCGGTCATGCTTCGCAGTGAAGCCTTTACCAAATAGGAACCGATAACATCCTCGTATTTATCGACCGTATCCTCATCCTGAACGATCATCTGTGCCTTGTCATCATCGTAGACCTTTATGGTGTCTATGGCAAGGGAAATGGTGTTCTTGGAGATGGATGCCATCCTGTTGGTGACATTGCGGCACTGCTCAAGAGCCATACCGGGAGTTTTGAGGAATCTTTCATCGAGTATTACCGTAGGCTCGGCCTCGCCTGCCTCGCGGTTATCCTTGATGGTAAGGTATGCAAGCTTTTCGAGTCCCTCGGTGAAGGGGAGCAGCAGTGCAGTGGTGAACACATTGAACACCGTATGCACTATCGCAACGGAAAAGCCCGTTACAAGCTGATCCTTGAAGGAAAAATCAATGATCCTGTCAAGTATCAGGTAGAGTATAAGTACGGCTACAGAGCCGATAAGGTTGAAGTAAAGATGTGTCACCGCAACGCGCTTTGCGTTCTTGTTGGCTCCGATGGACGAAACCAGCGCGGTAACGCAGGTGCCGATATTCTGTCCGAGAATGATGGGTATTGCCATCCCGAAAGTGAAAGATTTGGTGGATGCCGAAAGTGCCTGCAGCATACCGACAGATGCGGCCGAGGAGTGGAGTATCGCCGTTACGACAGCGCCCACGATAAGGCCGAGAACGGGGTTGGTAAAGGCTGTGAGCAGGCTTGCGAACTTCGGCGAATACTGAAGAGGTGCCACCGATGTGGTCATCATCGACATTCCCGTCATGAGCAGTGCAAAGCCGATGAGGATGCCGCCGACATCCTTCTTTCTGTCCTGCTTGGACATCATCCTCATGACGATGCCGATAAGGGCAAGGATCGGTGAAAAATTCTTAGGGTTGAGCAGCTGCACCCATATATTGTCGCTTTCAAGTCCCGAAAGTGCAAGGATCCATGTGGTGACCGTGGTGCCCACATTCGCGCCCATGATAACGGATATTGCCTGCGAAAGGCGCATGAGCCCCGAGTTTACGAATCCGACGAGCATTACTGTCGTCGCCGTGGAGGACTGCACCAGCGCCGTGACGATCATTCCGAGGAAAAGCCCCTTGAAGCGGTTTGATGTAAGCTTTTCAAAGATAGCCTCCAGCTTTCCGCCTGCTATCTTTTCGAGTTTTTCGCTCAGCAGCCCCATTCCGTAAAGGAAAATGGCAAGGCCGCCCACAAGATTTATGATATCGAATATGCTCATAGGATATCTTCCTTTCGGCTCATACTCCCCCCGCGAAAAGTGCGGGATTTGTATCGGACCACACAATCTGCCCTTGCAGACCTGTCCTTTTCGGGACGAAAAATTAACGCTCTTAAACCACATTAAATATACCATAAAATCATGAATGTGACTTTGTACTCATGTTAAAAATAATTAAACTTAGAAAGACGGAAACGGCAGTGAAAAAACAGCAAAAAACGGGCAGTTATAGGCGTTTTTTGCTTGTCCCGGTGCGGCTTTGAACGCGATAGTGAAAATGCCCAAATATTCGGTGTTTTTCGCTGCGGCAATATACACAAACAGCACTGCCTTCTGCTGTTTCCGTCAAAATCAATAAATAAATTATATTAAGTTTGGGAATAAATAGACTTGATTTTCCCGTTGCAAATTTGTTATTATATATCAGTAAGGGTATGCTGTTGCGGGTATACTGCAAGTGCAGAGCATCCGGCAGATGCCGCACCGCAGGCTCACGGGAACGATTACATTTATATTCCTCGCGCCGCGCGTGCAAGGTGTTTTCCGTTAAAACAGACCGCACGGCACCGTATGAACCGTCCGCTGCGTCGGTGATTACAGATGAGAACCAAAAAGCGTATGCGGCTCCATCATCCCACACGCTATCAATCAGGGAGGTCCACATTAAATGGCAAGTTTATCATTAAGATCGATCTACAAGAAGTACCCCGGCGGCGTAGTAGCCGTATCAGATGTCAACTTAGAGATCAAGGACAAGGAATTCATCATCCTCGTCGGCCCCTCCGGCTGCGGTAAATCTACTACTCTTCGTATGATCGCCGGTCTTGAGGAGATCTCAGAAGGTGAGCTTTACATAGGTGAGCGTCTTGTAAACGATGTTGCACCCAAGGACAGAGATATTGCGATGGTTTTCCAGAACTACGCTCTTTATCCTCATATGACTGTATTTGAGAACATGGCATTCGGTCTGAAGCTGAGAAAGGTTCCCAAGGACGAGATCGCAAGAAAGGTTGAGGAAGCTGCAAGAATCCTTGACATCTCCCACCTCCTTTCCAGAAAGCCCAAGGCTCTTTCCGGTGGTCAGAGACAGCGTGTTGCTCTCGGCCGTGCTATCGTTCGTGAGCCCCAGGTATTCCTCCTTGACGAGCCCCTTTCAAACCTCGACGCTAAGCTGCGTGCACAGATGAGAACCGAGATCTCCAAGCTCCATCAGAAGCTCGGTACTACATTCATCTATGTAACACATGACCAGACAGAGGCTATGACCATGGGTGACCGTATCGTTGTTATGAAGGACGGTTTCGTTCAGCAGGTTGATACTCCCCAGAACCTCTACACCAGCCCTGTTAACCAGTTCGTTGCAGGATTCATGGGCTCTCCCCAGATGAACTTCATCGATTCCTACCTCAGAAAGATCGACGGCAAGTATGTTGTTGAGTTCGGCTCTGAGGATACAAAAACCACAAGAGGCGTTAAGTACCATGTAGAGATCCCCGAGGCTAAGCTCGCAGGCAATGAGCTGGCTCTCAGCGAGCTCGTTGACAAGGAGATCGTTATGGGTATCCGTCCCGAGGATATCCACGATGAGCAGATGTTCCTCTCCACAGCTACAACAGGTATCGTTGAGGCTGATGTCGAGATCACAGAAATGATGGGTGCCGAGACTTATCTGTACCTCTCATGTGAAGGTATTCCTCTTACTGCAAGAGTTGATCCCAGATCTACCGCTCGTCCTCAGGATAAGATCAGCGTAGCTCTCGATGCTAACAAGATCCATATCTTCGACAAGGAAACAGAGAAGACTGTTGTCAACTGATAATATGTGAACTTACCGCGCCGCAGAAACATCTGCGGCGCTTTTATTGTCAGCGGCGAAACGCCGCTGTTTCCCGCACTTTTATTTGGACGGTAACTCTCATTTGCAGCCCGGAACTTTAAATCGCATAGGCGAAACTCTTATATTGTGCGAAAAACCTCCGCCGCCTCACTGCGGTCGGCAAGGCCGACGGCTGCCCGCACTTTCATTTGGACGGTAACTCTCATTTGCAGCCCGGAGCTCTCATTTTCACATAAAACAAGTTAGAAAACAGGCAAAGTCGGTTTTTCACCGCCGAACAAACTGACCGGAGAGGTTGACAAACCTGAGAGCAGGTGACTGACAGAATGACAGGGCAAGACAAACGAAACAGAAAGCAGTCATACATCGGCGCTTGTCCGCACAAAACTAATCTGAGCAAATGTAGAATTTAATGTGCTGATACACCTGGGTGGGTTATAAACGGTGTCCAAACGGGAAGCAAAATAACAAGAGAGTGGGGAAAAGGGGATACAAAGGGGAGAAACGAAGAGGGACGGCACACAAATATAGCCGCTATTACAGACTGGCACTCCGTCCCTCTGGTGTTTCATCCCCTTTGACCTGCAACAAACGAGTCGTTTCAGCCAACAGGCTACCGTTAAGCGAAGCAAATTATGTTGATAATAAAGCGCTTTCAGCTTATTTGAGCCGTACCCAACCCCACCACCACCGCCTTAGGGCGGCGGTCCCCCTCCCTTTTCAAGGGAGACAAGGCAGGCAGAGCCTGCACTCTCCCGTACTCTCATTTGTTATGGAACGAGCTTTAGTAGCTCGAAACTTTAATTAAAATGCTGTTTTAAGCGTGACCACGCTAATAAGGGCTTGCCTCCCCTGAAAGGGGAGGTGCCGAGCGCAGTGAGGCGGTGGGGTTATAAACTAAAGCTCCGAGCCACTGATAAGCGTTTCCCCACAAAAGAGAGTACGGGTAACAGCGGCGTTTCGCCGCCAGGTAACAATTAATTACAAAACAACCGTATAGGTAACAGCTTTTTACCTGTAAACCTTATCAAAACCGATATTTTGTAATGTTTTTTGTAAGCTTGTACTGTTGCATTTTCTTTTGAGATATGGTATAATAAGATGTGATTATTCTTTCAGTATATACATATTCAGATACAAGGTGATAATATGAATTACAAGAAGATACTTGCAGCGCTTTTTGCGGTCGTCCTGGTGGGCTGCTCCTCGAAAAACAACGCAAACAATAACAATAATGTAAACGAGACTCCCGACCAGAGCGTTACCGTCTCCGTCGGCACAGAACAGCCTCTTGAAACGGAAGCTACCGCAAAGGAGATCTGGACTACCGATACAGGTGATTCCACACTTCCCGAGCAGACCGACACCGCAGCGGTAAGCACCGTTGATACCGAGCCCCAGCCCTCACCCATTTCGGGTATAGAGCTTTCCTACTACGATGTGGAGCTCGAGGTGGGCGACGAATTCATGCCGCTTGTTACCATG
>CAMHMM010000067.1 GCA_946186215.1 uncultured Ruminococcus sp.
GGTACGCGTCTGCTCTGCAGTCTGTGATGGCTCGGCTGCAAAGCCTGCGTTCTGAGCCTGTGCAGCGGTATTATCCTGAGACATCGGCTGAGGCTCGGGACGGGGCGCAGATGTGTACGGTGCAGGCTGCGGCATCGGAGACGGTACGGGCTGTCCATAGGGCGGAGGAGTCGGCTGGCCGTAAGGAGGCACCTGACCGTAGGGTGGCATCTGCTGATACGGTCTGCCGTACTGGGGGTAGCCGTATCTTGCGGGTGAGGGCTGACCGTAGGGATTTGCCATCGGTGAAACCCCTGCTGCATATGGCCTGCCGTCGGGATAGGGCGAGAAATTCTTCTCCGAAAAAATATTCTGCTCCTCTTTAGCTGTATCGTTATAAGGCTTTATATCCTCAGGTCTGCCGCTTTGCAGATCGCCGTAAATACTGCCCTGCTGCTGCCCGATATCGCCCTGCGGCGGGACAGCATCCGCTCTGTAAGAGGCTGTATTCTCTGCGGTACCCGCTGTATTTTCACGAAAGCTGCCGTAACCGGCCGAAGCGCTATCTGCGCTGTCAGACTGCGGTACCCCGTCGGGAGCAGTCGAAGCATTGTCCGCAGCAAAGCCCGCGCCGTTATCTGCACCTGATGAAGCGCTGTCGCTTACCTGTTCAGGTGATGCGCCCGAAAAAGCATTGTCTGAGCTGCCAAAGCCCGAATAAAGATCGGAGGCTGCGGATATATTCCCTGTATTTCCGGATACGAAGCCATCCGTTGCTGCTGTATCGTCCCCGCCGTCTGCGGGAGTCTTTCCATACAGCAGACCGTTCATTTCCTCATTCATAATATACCTACCTGTAAAAACGCCATCCGTAAGTCGAATGCGTATAAATCTGCCAGAATATCATTAAGGTCAATTCAAAGCTCTGCTTTCAAGAAAGCAGCGACAAGCGGATGCAATCGCTTGCCGTTGTTCAGTGAGGGATCGTATTTCTCACTGAACAACAAGATGTCACCCCTGCCTTAGAAGCGGGGAACATCGCTGTATTGATTATATCACATCACACAAAAAAAGTCAACAAGCGTAAAATCACACTGTTGCCTGTGCCTCTTTTGTGTGGGTAACAGTGTAAAACAATAATGAGCATAAGAGTTCCCTTTCAAAAGAGCGCACGGGTAACAGCGGCGTTTCGCCGGAAAAATGGGTATTGACTTTTGGGCGGCAGATGTGTTATACTTGATAAGGATATTTTTAAGTGGAGGTATCGCAATGGGATACTGGAATGAAGACATTGAGTGTATGTCCCGCGAGGACATGACAGCACTCCAGAATGAAAGACTCAGAGCACAGGTAAAGCATGTTTATGAAAATGTTCCCTATTACAGGGATCTTATGGATAAGAAGGGGCTGAAGCCCGAGGATATTCAGACCATCGACGATCTGAAAAAGCTGCCTTTCCTTTCTAAGTCCGATCTGAGGGACACCTATCCTTACGGGATGCTGGCCTGCCCTCTCAGCGAGTGTGTGCGCATCCACTCGACATCGGGCACAACAGGCAAAAGAGTTGTGGCATTCTATACCCAGAATGATATAGATATGTGGGAGGACTGCTGCGCCCGCGCCATAACTGCAGCAGGCGGCACAAAGGAGGATGTTCTCCAGGTCTGCTACGGATACGGCCTTTTCACCGGCGGCTCGGGGCTTCACGGCGGTTCCCACAAGGTAGGCTGCCTTACACTGCCCATGTCCTCCGGCAATACCAAGAGACAGATACAGTTCATGATGGACCTCCAGTCCACCATACTCTGCTGTACTCCTTCATATGCGGCATATCTCAGCGAAACCCTATATGAGATGGGCTATACTACAAATGATATCAAGCTCAAGGCGGGCATTTTCGGTGCCGAGCCCTGGACTGAGGAGATGCGCCATTCCATCGAGAGATCGCTTGGCATAAAGGCATATGATATATACGGTCTTACCGAAAGCAGCGGCCCGGGCGTTGCGTTTGAGTGCTCCGAGCAGAATGGTATGCACATCAATGAAGATAATTTCATTCCAGAAATAATCGATCCCGATACCGGCGAGGTGCTTCCCGACGGCGAAGAGGGCGAGCTTGTTTTCACAAGCATCACCAAGGAGGCCTTCCCGCTTATCAGATACCGTACAAGAGATCTCTGTGTACTCACAAAGGGCACCTGCTCCTGCGGCAGAACGCTTATCAAGATGTGCAAGCCCAAGGGCAGAAGCGATGATATGATGATAATAAGAGGCGTTAATGTATTCCCGAGCCAGATCGAGACCGTCCTCATCGAAAAGGGCTACACACCCAATTACCAGATCATCGTTGACCGCGTGAACAATGTGGATACTCTTGATATCAACTGCGAGGTACCCGAGGGACTCAACGACTACGAGATCCCCGCAAAGGAGAAGGCACTGGCAGGCTCTATCAAGCATATGCTGGGCATCACTCCGAAGATACATCTTGTTCCCGCAAAGACCATCGCACGAAGCGAGGGCAAGGCAGTAAGAGTAATAGACAAGAGAAAGCTCATAGACTGATAATTTCGGGCAGCCGCTGTATTGCAGGCTGCCCGATCCGTTTCTGCACATTTTACGGAAATGCTCCGCCCCTCAGACGGGACGGAGCATATTTTACATTTTCCAGTTCTGCGCGGCGATCTGCTGTTCGGCCATGTGACGGTAGATGCCGTTTTTCTCATACAGCTCATCGGGTGAGCCTTCCTCGGCAACGGTACCGTCCTTCAGCACAACTATATGATCCGCATTTGCGATAGTCCTCATACGGTGTGCTATGATAAGAACGGTCTTATTCCTGATAAGCTCGGACAGAGCCTCCTGTATCTGCGTTTCGTTCTCTGCATCAAGCGAAGCTGTTGCCTCATCAAGGAGTATCACGGGCGCGTCTTTCAGAAATGCCCTTGCAATGGATATCCTCTGCCGTTCACCGCCTGAAAGCTCGCTTCCGTTTTCGCCGATAAGCGTGTCATAGCCATCCGGCAGCCTGCCTACGAATTCATCGCAGTTTGCGAGCCTTGCAGCACGCATAACTTCCTCATCGGTCGCGCCCTTCCTGCCGATACGGATATTTTCCATAACTGACTGATTGAAAAGTGTGACATCCTGAAATACGATGGAGTACGCAGAGAAAAGAGTTTCGGGATCGACCTTTGAGATATCCATACCGCCGAGAGTAATCTTTCCCCTGTCAATATCCCAGAATCGCGCGGCAAGCCTTGAAACTGTTGTCTTGCCGCCGCCCGAAGGGCCTATCAGCGCAGTTACCTCGCCCTGCTTTGCAGTGAATGAAACATCACTCAGCACTGCAGTATCATCATATGAGAATGAAACATGATCGAATGCTATGTCGTAGCCTTTGTTGGTCATCCTGTCCGTGCCTGTCTGGATATCGTGGGACAGCACCTCATCGAGCCTTTCACACTGCACTGTAGCCGCTATGATAGCTGCAAAATTCTGCATCGTTATCTGCATGGGATCGTAAAGGCGGGAAACTATCATCAGGAACATAAAGAATGTAAGAAGCGTTATCTCACCGTTGGCAAGAAGCGTGCCGCCCACCAGTGCAGTCGTGGCGATGCCGAGCTTTAATACGATAGCCGCAGAGTTTACGAATACCGCGAGCTTGAGCTCTGTGAAAAGTGACTCCTTTTCCACTTTTCTGATGATCTTTTCAAGCCCGTCCATATATGTATCCTGCGCGTTGTTGGCACGAAGGTCACGGACGGCCTCGAGGCACTCCTGCACACCGTCGCCCAGCTCCAGCTTGCAGCTGTAAAGCTTCTTCACCGCGTTTTTCTGTGCTCTTGTGGAAGCGTAAACAATAAAGAATGCGGCAGGGATCACCCAGAAGCTCGCAAGTGCCATTCTCCAGTCAAAGAAGATGAACATACTGATGCCGACTATTCCTGTCGAGATAAGCGCTCCTATAAACTCGGGTATCCAGTGGCTCGAAGCTGTTTCTATCTGGGCGCAGTCCGCCATTATCGTAGCTGTGAGATCGGAAAGATCCTTCTTTCCGAAGAATGACAGGGGCAGCTTGCGAAGTCTTTCCGCAAGCGTCGTCCTGCGGACTCCGCTTTCCTTGTAGGTGGAAAGGAATGTTGCGTTGTACTGGATAAAATTCGTTATCACGATAAGAATGAGTATAACGATTATGCCGATTATGTAAAACGGCAGCCTGTCTGTTGAAAGTGTGCCGTCAAGCAGATCGCTTATCAGCTTGTAAAGTACTCCGGCGGACATCATAAACGCCATATTCGTCACGGTAACGCTGATGCACGCCTTTACCATATCCTCTGCACCCTTGCGGGAAAGGGCGAATCTGTGCTGTAATCTTTCTATCATCACGCACCCACCTTCCATGTTATCGAACGGCTGTATTCATCGAACATCTTTCTGTAAAGCCCGTTCTTTTCCATAAGCTCGGTATGGCTGCCGCTCTCTGCAACACTGCCGTTGTCAAGCACATAGATCCTGTCTGCATTGGTCACAGTGCTCAGGCGGTGCGCGATCATAATGACGGTCTTGCCCCTTGAAAGCTCATCAAACGCTCTCTGCACCTTTGATTCATTATCGGGATCGGCAAAGGCTGTCGCTTCATCGAGAATAAGTATCGGCGCATTTTTGAGTATCGCCCTCGCAATTGATATCCTCTGCTGCTCACCGCCTGAAAGATATGTGCCCTTCGTACCTATTACAGTATGTACACCATCGGGCAGCTTTGTGATTATATCGCTGCACTGCGCCATTTCAAGAGCAGATATGACCTCAGTCTCAGTGGCATCAGGTCTTGCAAGGCGGACATTTTCGAGTATGGATGCCTTGAGCAGCCTGCTGTCCTGAAACACGAAGGATACCTGCTGCATCAGCTCATCCTGCGGGATATCCTTTATATCGACACCGCCTATTTTTATCGAGCCCTGTGTCACATCGAAAAACCTTGCGATAAGCTCGGCCGTCGTAGTCTTTCCTCCGCCCGAGGGGCCTACAAGAGCGATATGCTCCCCTGCATTTATCTTTATATTTAGGTCGTGTACAGCATCCTTACTGCTGTCATTGTAGCGATAGCTTACATTCATGAGCTCTACGGAGCAGTCTTTCAGTGTCCTTGCACTTTTGCTTTCGGCGAGCGGCTCTATTTTCATTATGTTCTCCACTCTGTTGAGCGCATCTATCAGCACCATTTCCTGCTCACCCGAATATGCGATCTTGGTAAGAGTGATGGTAAGCAGCGGCGAAATTATGATATAATACATAACATTGAGTATCAGCTCGGGAGTGATGCCGTTTCCCGAGAATAAATATGCGCCTGCAACGATAAACGCAAACACGGAATTTATGCAGGTCATAAAGGCTGTCATGGGCTTTCTCAGCAGAAGAGTATATTCCGTTGCCCATTTGCCGAAACCGTCTATGGCATTCTTGAAGCGTGTGAATGAATGTACTGACTGACCGAACACCTTTACAACGGGGATGCCGCGGACATATTCTGTCGCCTCGCTGCTCATGGTGTCGAGCGCGTTCTGATATTCGGCCATTTTCTCCTGCATATTTTTCCCCATCATGCTCATCATGCAGGCAAAGCCTATTACCGCAGGGATAAGGCAGATAAGTCCCATTTTCCAGTCAAATATCAGAAGCAGCGCTATGAGCCCTACGGGAGTAACCGCAGCAACAGCCTTGTCGGGCAGGTTATGGGCAATGTAGGTCTCAGTAGCGGCAGTGGATTCATTTACCGTGCGGCGTATCTTGCCTGTGCCGTCCTCATCGAATACACCGAGCGGCAGAGTTATTATACGGCGCATAAGTTTGCTTCTCATTTCGGCCTGTATATGGAATGCGGCAATGTGAGTACACATAAGTGCTGCGATGTATACGAGCAGCGCGATGACTGTCATTATAACTGCGTGCCATGCGATCGGCGCGATACCGTGCAGATCCTCGCCCATGACCGCGATGCATATCATCTTCCACAGGTCATAGAACGGAACAAGTGTGAATATCGCGCTTACTGCAGCGATCACACGCCCGAGTGTGATAAGATGGCGATAACTCCCGGCATATTCGTTTATTACCTTCATGGGATCGCCTTTTAGCTTTTCTTTCATATATCCTCCTTGCGTTAGCTAGTGCTAACTATATGCTGATAACTTACCGGAGATCTCTCTCCGGTCATGGACTTTATGCTATGTGCCCATTATCCTTTTCCACCCGGGCATGAAGAATCCGTTTATCGTGTCAAGATAATGACCGATCATATCATCGGGATAGTCGTGAATTATCGGCTCAAATACTGCCGTTACATATGCGCTGAGGAGAAAATGCAGCTCCTCGTCGCTTATATCGGCCACAGGGTACCCGAGCACCTTCATGTGCTTTATCGCCTCGGAAAGCGACGGCTGATATTTTTCCACCTGATCGTGTATGAAATTCTCATACCTTGTTCCGCGCGAACAGCAGAGCAGGATATGGAAATCCTCCTTCTGCGGCAGAACGATATTCTTTATCATATCGACTATCGTTTCATCGAACAGTGAGCCGCTGTCATTTTCGGCAAGAGGATATTTACGGTCGGTATGTCTTTGCATCCATTCATCCATCTGCGCTATAAGTGGCTCGGCTATCGCTGCAAACATCGCCTGCTTGTCAGCATAATGGCGGTATAGCCCCGCAGAGGTCATCCCGGCTCTCTGACCGATGCTGCGCACAGAGGCCTTTTCATATCCCTTTTCGAGAAATTCCGCCCGTATCGCGGCATTTACCTTGATATGACTCTCTGTTTTATCTCTCGGCATATCATCACCTCCATATCGCTATCAATGTACGCTAACAATGATAACATTTTTGAACAACCATGTCAATGTGCAATTTACACAATTTTGTTACCATATGCTAACCCAATTCCATTTTGTTTGCTTTCAAAAAACACTTGTATTTTCAGCAAAAGCAGTATATAATAGATATTAGGTTAGCAATATCTAACATCGTGTTCAAAAAAATCTCTGGATATCATCATCGGAGGAAGCGTGACGGATGACTGTAATAATTATTATCGCGGCCGTGCTGCTGATCGGATATATGATATACAAAAAGATATCTCACGGCGGGAGCTGCTGCGGAGAACATGAAAAAGCTGCAGAGAAAACACAGCCTGCCGACCGCGACATAACGCATTATCCATACAGATACATTGCCGGTATCGAAGGGATGGTCTGCTCGCGGTGCGTCAGGAATGTGGAAAACGCCCTGAATTCGGAAGACGGGATATATGCAAGAGCAGAGCTTGGAGCAAAGACCGTCACGATATACTCAAAACACGCACTTGAACGCAGAGAAACAGCCATGCTGCTGGACTCTGCCGGATATACACTTACAGATCTCAAGGAGGAGAAGAAATGAAGCTTGGAGAGCTCAAAGAAAATTCGGAGGCGGTGATCAGCAGACTAAACGGTGATACCCGCTTTATCGGCAGGATAACCTCAATAGGCCTTACACCGGGATGTCATGTGAGCATCATCAAGAATGACAAGAACCGTCCTGTGCTGCTGTATTCGAGGGATACGATGATAGCGGTCAACAGAAAAGAATGTGAAGGCATTGACGTCACGGAGGTAAGAGCATGAGCGCAACGATAGCACTTCTGGGGCAGCCCAACTCGGGCAAATCCACACTTTTCAATGCCCTGACGGGACTGCATCAGCATGTCGGAAACTGGCCCGGCAAGACTGTTGAAAAGAAAGAGGGATCATTTTCACACAGAGGCGAAACATATTCAGTAGCCGATCTGCCGGGATCGTACAGCCTTTCCGCAAACTCCGATGAGGAAGTCATCACCCGTGATTTCATAGCATCAGGCAAGGCGGATGTTGTCTGCATACTGGCCGACAGCTCTCAGCTCGAACGAAGCCTTTTCATGCTGGCAGACTATG
The DNA here is from genome assembly GCA_946186215.1 of uncultured Ruminococcus sp. GTDB lineage: Bacteria > Bacillota > Clostridia > Oscillospirales > Ruminococcaceae > Huintestinicola. Next base: position 7,953 of record CAMHMM010000067.1, read on the forward strand.
CGGGACTTTCCGCTCCCTGCTTTCTCGTCCTCAATATGGAGGATGTGGCAAAGGAGCAGGGCAAAAGGATAGATGCCGCAGCAATAGAAAAAAAGTTGGGCATACCCGTCATGATGTTCTCCGCAACGGATACAAAGGCATATGACAAGTTCTATTCCACCCTTGAAAGAGCGCTGAAGGAAAGATCACACATAAATGTTTCTGCTCTCGAGCAGGAATATGAAAAGCTGGGCGGGTACAGCGAGATAAAATCGCAGCTGTCTGAAAGTCCCGTATCGGGCTATACACCCATGTGGCTCACTGTAAAGGTGCTTGAAAATGACAAGGTAGTATCCGCAAAGCTCAAAAACACGCTTTCCGATGAAAAGATAAAAAAGATAGAGAGTCTTACAAAGGGCAGCGATGGTGCTATCGCAACAGGCGAATGCAAATTTGCATGGATAGACGATATTCTGTCGGGTGCGGTTAGCAGCAGCAAACCCAAAGCAAAGCTCGGGAAGCTCGACCGCATATACACCCACAGGATATGGGGCAAGCCCGCAGTCATCCTCACAGTTATACTCGGGCTTCTTGCGTCATTCATTCCCGCACTTCCCATAATGTGTATAGGCATGGCTGTCAATTCGCTCGGAACGCCTCTGCGCGAAGCGCTTACATCCATAGGGGCTCCTGCTATGCTGACGGGCTTTATCTGTGATGTGATAATC